>CAWUIX010000393.1:0-3198 GCA_963922395.1 uncultured Rhodobacterales bacterium
CCAGACCGGAAGTCCTGAGGAAATCGCCTATGCGGCCGGTTGGATCGACAAAGACCAACTCCTGAAACTTGCCGAAACATGCAAGAAAAACACCTACGGCAGCTACCTCGAAGGCGTCGTCGACCGTTAGTCGTCTCTTCTTATTCTCCGAAGGTCGGACGCCCAATCGCGACATAGGCTTCGAACCCTGCAGCCCGCGCTTCATCCGCCGAGTAGATGTTGCGAAGATCTGCCATGCGCGGCCGAGCCATGGATTTTACGATCCGTTCCAGGTCCAAAGCGCGGAATTCGTTCCACTCGGTCAGGATAACAAGTGCATCGGCGCCTTGGGCCGCTTCATACGGATCATCGCTCCACGTCACCCCGGGCAGGAGCGCCTTCCCCTCTCGCTGGCCCTGCGGGTCCACGACCCAGACGTCAGCGCCTCCGCCGACAAGGGACGGTATAATCGTCAGGCTCGGCGCGTCCCTCATGTCATCGGTGTTCGGTTTGAACGTCGCGCCCAGGATCGCGATGCGCCGCCCATTCACCGTGTCATCGCAAAGGTCCACGATCTTATCGACCATCCGCCGCTTCACCATGTCATTGACCATGATGACGGTCTCGGTGATCCGCATGGGAACGGCGTTGTCCTGACCGATGCGCGCCAGCGCAGAGGTGTCCTTTGGAAAGCAAGACCCACCATAGCCGGGACCCGCGTGGAGGAACTTGTTCCCAATGCGCCCGTCGAGCCCGATCCCACGGGACACTTCCTTTACATCCGCGCCGGTCCGTTCGCAGAGCATCGCAATCTCGTTGATGAAGGTGATCTTCGTCGCCAGAAATGCGTTCGCGGCATACTTGATGAGCTCTGCTGACGCCGGATCGGTGAAGATCACCGGAAACTCACGCAGGTAGAGTGGCCGATAGATCTCGGCCATGACGTTCTGCGCGCGTTCAGAGCCGACGCCAATGACAACGCGATCCGGCTTCATGAAATCGTCAATGGCTGCGCCTTCGCGCAGAAACTCTGGATTGGACGCCACATCGTAGTCCGCGTCAGGAACCGTCTCGGCGATGATCCGACTGACCTCTGCGTTCGTGCCCACCGGCACCGTCGATTTAACGACGACAACGGTATAGCCCCGCATCGCCTTGGCGATTTCTTCGGCCGCCCCGTGCACATAGACAAGGTCCGCATGCCCGTCGCCCCGACGTGTGGGCGTGCCCACAGCGATAAAGACAGCATCCGCTTCTGCAACGGCCGCGGAGAGATCCGTTGTAAACGACAGCCGTCCAGCAGCCACATTACGCGCCACAAGTTCGTCGAGCCCGGGCTCATAGATCGGCATGATCCCATTGAGGATGCTATCGATCCGTCGGCTGTCTTTGTCCACGCAGACAACCTCATGCCCGAAATCCGACAGGCACGTCCCCGAGACAAGGCCGACATAGCCAACGCCAATCATGGCAATTTTCATGGATGGGTCCGCTCGCTTCTTTGTTTGCCTATTCCATATGTCAGTCCCTGTGCAGTCCTCAATGGCTAGGCTCAAATCCAGCCGTTCCACGAAGGTGTGAAGCGCCAGAGACACAAACATTGGGGGTCTGAACCAGAAGAGCGATGCGATTCCTATCGAAATCGCGGGAAAACCCCGGTAAAGTTACCCAGATTGCTTGGGGCTGAATTTAGGGTTTGTGAGTGATGTCTGTAAGCGAGTCTAACGCAGATAGCGTTACTCTGCCTTTGGAAGTGCGACCGCTGGGCTTGGGGCTCTTTGTGGCGCTGTGTGTGGTGTCCCTTCCGATCTTTTGGTTTGGCTTTGAAAGCCTCATCAGTGCGTGGGGTACGGCCGAGTACAGCCATGGACCCCTGATCCCACTGATTTCGCTATACCTTTTCCTGCGCGAGCTGCGAAAAGATCCCCCTGAAGAGGGCGGTAACCGCACCAGGTGGCCGGGTGTCCTGATCATCGGTTTTGCCCTGGTCATTGCGCTGATTGGGAACATGGCCAAAGTGGCCGACATCGTCACCTACGCCTTTATTATTTGGACGGGCGGGGTGGTTTTAACGGTCTTTGGCTGGTCGAAAGGTATCCGCCACCAACTCCCGGTGTTTCACCTCGTCTTCATGCTTCCGCTTCCACAGATTCTCTATTGGAAGATGTCAGTGTTTCTTCAGGGGATCTCATCTGAGGTGGGCGTGTGGTTTGTTTCCATGGCGGGCATACCCGTCTTCCTGGATGGAAACATAATCGACCTTGGGATCTACAAGCTTCAGGTCGCCGAGGCCTGCAGCGGACTGCGCTACCTGTTTCCAATCCTAAGCTTCTCCTACCTCTTCGCGATCCTCTATCGTGGTCCGATCTGGCATAAGGCGGTGCTCTTGCTTGCGGCCGCGCCGATTACCATTCTGATGAACTCCTTCCGGATTGGTGTCATCGGCATTCTCGTGAACAGCTACGGGATCCAGCATGCCGAGGGGTTCCTGCACTTCTTCGAAGGCTGGATCATCTTCCTTGCATGCGTCGGCATCCTGTTCGTCATGGCAATTGGCCTTCAGCAACTGAACAAAGAGTCGCTTCCGCTCTCAGATGCCATTGATCTCGACACGAGCGGCTTGGGCGGCGTTGCGGCGCGGATAGTCGAAATACGACCGTCTACCGCGATGGCCGCTTCGGTTATTCTGGTCGCTGCATTCTCGGCCGCGTTTGTTTCCTTCAGTCGACCAACGGTCGTCGAAATTGATCGAGAGCCATTTGCCTTGTTCCCAAGCCGGTTGGGAGAGTGGTACGGAGTCCGGTCTCGGTTGGACGCAAACATTGAAGAGGTCCTGGGTGCTGACGACTACCTTAGCGCCACCTATCAACAGCCGGGCTTGGCTGGTGTGAATTTCTTCGTCGCCTTCTACGAGAACCAAACTGAAGGCGAAGGCATTCACTCTCCAGAGGTCTGTTTGCCCGTAGGGGGATGGGAGATCTTCTCGATCGACCCCTTCGTAGTTGAGATGCCGGAGACTGCCTATGGAACGTTTGAATTGAACCGGGCCGTCATCCAAAAAGGTACATCAAGGCAGCTCGTCTACTATTGGTTTGAACAGCGTGGTAAACGGCTCACGAACGATGTCCTGGCAAAGACTGTGGTGATCTGGGACGGACTGACGATGGGGCGGACCGATGGAGCGCTCGTTAGGTTCGTAACGCCGATCAGCCCGGATGA
>CAWUIX010000394.1:0-3196 GCA_963922395.1 uncultured Rhodobacterales bacterium
AGATGGTGATCGGCACGGTGAAAGGCGACATCCACGACATCGGCAAGAACCTTGTCTCGATGATGATGGAAGGTGCCGGGTTCGAGGTTGTGGATCTGGGGATCAACAACCCGGTTGAGAACTACCTCGAGGCGCTGGAAAGCGAAGAGCCGGATATCCTTGGTATGTCGGCACTTCTGACCACGACGATGCCATATATGAAGGTCGTGATCGACACGATGGTCGAACAGGGCATTCGTGACGATTATATCGTCCTTGTGGGTGGTGCGCCGCTGAACGAAGAGTTCGGCAAGGCCATCGGTGCGGACGCGTATTGCCGGGATGCGGCGGTGGCCGTGGAAACCGCGAAGACGTTTGTGGCGCGGAAACACAATCAGATGGCGGCGGGCTAAAGGGGGCGCGTGCCCCATGGATGAGCCAAAACTCGACAATGACAGTTTGACGGAGCGCGGGCTTGCACCCGCGCAGTCCGGCCGCGTCCTGCTTCTGGCGTGTGGCGCCTTGGCGCGGGAGATCCTGGCCGTCACACGGGCGAATGGCTGGTCGCATGTCGATCTCGCCTGTCTGCCTGCGATCCTGCACAACTCGCCTGAGAAGATCCCGGATGCAGTGCGGGGCGCGGTGGAGAAACATCGCGCGGATTATGGCGAGATTTATGTGGTTTACGCCGATTGCGGGACTGGGGGCATTTTGGAACGTCTGTGCGAGGAGCTAGGCGTGACCATGGTCGCCGGTCCGCATTGCTATTCGTTCTTCGAGGGGAACGAAGTCTTTGCCGAACGGTCCGAGTCAGAGTTCACGGCGTTTTATTTGACGGATTTTCTGGTGCGGCAGTTCGATGCCTTCGTGACGCGCCCCCTGGGCCTCGACCGGCATCCGGAGCTTCGGGACATGTATTTCGGGCACTACGAGAAGTTGGTTTATCAGGCGCAGACGGATGATCCGGACCTGACAGCGAAGGCAGAGGCGTGTGCTAAGAAGCTGGGTCTGGCGTTTGAGCGGCGGTTCACCGGCTACGGAGATCTGGAGACCTTTGTGCGGAACGCCGCAGGGGCGGATTAAGTCGAACGGATTCTTGCAGGGCGCCTGCGCGGATCATATATTCGGTGTCCGAGAGATGAAGGCGGACCCATGGACCTAAACCTGCCCCCGACTGTGACCGACCGAGCCTTTGTCCGGCTGGCGGAGATTAATGCCGACGCGGACGCGCCGAAGGCGTTGCGCGTCGCTGTCGAGGGCGGTGGGTGTTCGGGGTTCCAGTACGATATTCGCCTGGATGAACCAGCAGACGATGATCTGATCCTTGAAGGAAGCGGTCAGAAGGTCGTGGTGGACAGCGTGTCCCTGCCATTCCTGTCTAATGCGGTGATCGACTTCACCGAAGAGCTGATCGGCGCGCGGTTCACCATCGAGAACCCGAATGCGACCTCCAGCTGCGGGTGCGGAACCTCCTTTTCGATGTGACCTGTAATCGGCGCGTACAATGCGCGCGCGCTCCGTAGTTCGGTTGCCGCAAGCTCTCGCGGGCTTGACCCGTTAACCTGGCTTGCGCCGTCCAGATGGCGTCAGAAACATTTCCTTCGTCGATTGGCTTGCTACCTCCTTGGATGGTGGGCACACTCTCGCCAACGGGGGAATTTCATGAAGATCGCTACATTCAATATCAATGGAATTAAGGCGCGGGTGCAGGCGCTTTCGGATTGGCTTGATGAGGCCCAGCCGGATGTGGCCGTCTTGCAGGAGATCAAGTCACAGGACGAGGCCTTCCCAGCGGAGCTGTTTGAAGAGAAGGGCTACAACGTCGCGACCCATGGTCAGAAGTCGTTCAATGGCGTTGCCATTCTGTCGAAGCTGCCATTGGAGGACGTGACCCGCGGCCTGCCCGGCGATGACAGCGATGAGCAGGCCCGTTGGATTGAGGCGACCGTTGTTGGCGACGCCCACGCCGTGCGGGTGTGCGGGCTTTACTTACCGAACGGGAATCCGACGCCGGGGCCGAAATACGACTATAAGCTCGCCTGGATGGAGCGTTTGAAAGCGAGGGCCGAGGCCCTGCTTGCAGAAGAGACCCCTGCCCTTATGGCGGGCGATTACAATGTGATCCCGCAGGATGAGGACGCAGCCAGACCGGATGCGTGGCGGAAGGATGCCCTAGCGCTTCCGCAGAGCCGGGACGCGTTTCGGCGGATCGTGAACCTTGGGTTCACTGAGGCGGTCGCGACGCGGATGCCCGGGCCGGGGCGGTTCACGTTCTGGGACTATCAGGCCAACGCCTATGACCGGAATGACGGGATTCGGATCGATCATGTTCTGCTGACTCCGCAAGCGGCGGATCTGATGACGGGCTGCGGGATCGATGCAGAGGTGCGCGGGCGCGAGCGACCGTCCGATCACGTGCCCGTCTGGGTTGATCTCGCGGCCTGATCCCATGCCGTCCATCCCACTTGTCGAAATCCTTGGCTGGATCGCCGCGAGCCTGACGTTGGCCGCCTTTTCAATGAAGACGATGATGCCCTTGCGGGTCAGCGCGTTGGTGGCGAGCGTTTTCTTCGTTCTCTATGGCTACCTCACCGCGGCCTATCCGGTGATGGCGCTGCATCTGGCGCTGTTCCCGTTCAACTTGTTCCGGTTGATCCAGTTGAAGCGGGTCAACGAGGCGGCACGGCGGGCGCGTGCGGGCGACTTCTCGCTGGACTGGATCCGATCGGTAATGCGGCCGGTTCGGTTCAAGGAAGGCGAGTTGATCTTTCGGAAAGGCGATCCGCCCCATTACCTCTACTACCTGCAATCCGGTGTAGTGCAGCTTGATGAGACGGGAACGGTTCTTCGGGCCGGAGAGATCTTTGGGGAGATCGCGTTCTTTACCGATGCCCATGAGCGGACGCTGACGGCCAGGTGCACGGAGGACTGCAATGTTATGGTCATCCGGGAGGACGATTTTGCACGGCTTCACTATCAGAACCCGGCGTTTGGGATCTATGTTCTGCGGCTGGTTGCCTCGCGCCTTCTGGAAGGGATCAACGACAATCCAGAGGCCTATCGGCCGATGACGCTTCCAGATCGGCAGGATTAGTCGGTTCCTTGCGACACTCGCGGTCGATTGGCTCGATTGTCGCAAGATTTTGCCGATCTTGGACCTGCTATCGCTTAACAGAACGTGAATGCCCATATTTGGATCATCCAAAGGAGGGCCATA
>CAWUIX010000395.1:0-3192 GCA_963922395.1 uncultured Rhodobacterales bacterium
TCTCTATCGATCCAGCCGGCAGCATAGGCGATCTCCTCAGGACTTCCGGTTTGGAGGCCCTGACGTTCCTGGAGCGTTCGCACAAAGTTCCCGGCGTCCAAAAGGGATCCATGCGTGCCTGTATCGAGCCAGGCATAGCCCCGTCCCATCCGCTCTACGGTAAGCTGATCGTCGGCCAGATACATCCCGAGAAGTGAGACAATCTCCAGCTCCCCTCGTGGCGAGGGCCGGACGTCTGCCGCGCGCCGCGGAGCATCGCCATCAAGGAAGTAGAGCCCCGTGACCGCGAAGTTAGAAGGCGGCACCTCTGGTTTTTCCACGATCGCGCGCACTTTGGCCCCATCGAAATCTACGACGCCGTACCGCTTCGGATCCGAGACGTGGTATCCGAAAACGGTTCCACCTGTATCTCTACCGTCGGCGCGTGCGAGGATCTCGGGAAGTCCGTGACCGAAGAAGATGTTGTCCCCGAGGATCATTGCCGATGGAGCGCCTTCCAGAAAATCTTCGGCGAGGATATAGGCCTGCGCCAACCCGTCCGGGGACGGTTGATCGATGTATGTGAGATTGAGGCCCCATTGGGTGCCATCCCCCAAGAGGCGACGGAACTGGGGCCCGTCCTCTGGCGTGGTGATAACAGCGATCTCTTTGATTCCTGCGAGCATCAGGACCGATAGCGGGTAATAGATCATCGGCTTGTCATAGACGGGGAGAAGCTGCTTGGAGACGCCGATGGTGATGGGATAGAGCCGCGTGCCAGAACCGCCGGCCAGGATGATGCCCTTTCGTTTCACGTTATGACGTCCCCTCGCTCGTCCGTGCTGCGCCCAATTCTGCCAGAACCGACCTTAGACCCTCAACCCAGTTTGGCCTCGCGATGCCGAACACAGTTTCAGTTGCTTCGCAGTTCAGACGCGAGTTCAGCGGCCTTTGTGCAGGCGTCGGATAGTCCGACGTCGGGATTTCGGTGATCGCGATATCTCGCCCTGATTGCACAAAGACCTCTTGCGCAAAGCCCGCCCAGCTTACGTTGGGAGCGCCGGAGAAATGGTATGTTCCCGTCTTCCCCGGGTCTTGCGCCAACTGTGTGGCCATTTGAATCGTGGCGTCTGCAATAGCCTCAGCAGGCGTCGGGCCGCCGATTTGGTCACCGACGATGCGAAGTGCCTGATGGCTTTCGGAAAGTCGGAGCATGGTCTTTACGAAGTTCTCGCCGTGCGCGGAGAACACCCAGGAGGTCCGCAGGATGCCATGCGAGCCGCCCGCGTCCCGCACCATGACTTCGCCTGCCGCCTTGGTGCGTCCATAGGCGCCCAATGGCGACACCTCGTCCTCGGGCCCCCACGCGGTGGAGCCAGATCCGTCAAACACATAGTCCGTAGAAATATGAACGATAGGGATGCCACGTTCGGCGGCGGCGCGCGCCAGATTGCCAGCTCCGGTTGCGTTTGCAGCATAGGCGGCCGCCTCTTGGTCTTCTGCCGCATCCACAGCCGTCCAGGCGGCAGCATTGATCATTGCCCAGGGCTCTAACTGCTCAATGAGCACACGGATCGTCTCCTGTTGCGCCAGATCGGCATCTTCACGCAGGGGTGCGACGATGTTGATGTTCTTTCGGCGCAATTCTGTCCCCACCTGGCCGGAGCCACCAAAGATCAAGATAGGTGCAGAGGGGTTCATGCTACGGCGCTATCCGGTCCCGAGCCTCTGGCCCACGCCGTCGCGTGATTGGAGCGCGCGCCACCAAGGTTCATTGTCCAAATACCAGCGCACCGTTCGTTCAAGGCCTTCATCGAGAGTGACCGAAGGCTTCCATCGGAGGTCACGCCGTATCTTCGCAGGATCGATCGCGTAGCGTCGGTCATGCCCGGGCCGGTCCTGAACAAATGTGATCAGGCGGTCATGCGGCGCACCATCGGGACGGTGACTGTCCATCAAAGCGCAGATCTTGCGGACGAGGTCGATGTTTGTAACCTCGTTCTCGCCACCGATGTTGTAGGTCTCTCCGTCCTTTCCGGTTTCAAGCACCAAGAGAAGCGCGTCTGCGTGGTCTTCTACATAGAGCCAGTCGCGTACATTCATTCCGTCGCCATAAACCGGGATCCCGCGCCCGGCGATCGCGTTCAGGATAACCACTGGGATGAGCTTCTCGGGAAAGTGGTAGGGGCCGTAGTTGTTGGAGCAGTTGGTCACCACCACAGGCAGGCCAAAAGTCTCCCCCCACGCACGTACCAGATGATCGGAGGCCGCTTTGGAGGCCGAGTATGGGCTTCTGGGGTCGTATCGGGTGTCTTCCCTGAAGTACCCATCTGGCCCGAGACTTCCGTAGACCTCGTCCGTCGAGATGTGATGAAACCGAAACCCATCTTTCGGGCGTGTCGTGTTGTAGGCGCGCGCTGCCTCGAGCAGCGTGAAGGTTCCCTTGACGTTTGTCTCGATGAAAGCCGCGGGCCCGTCGATCGATCTGTCGACGTGGCTCTCTGCCGCGAGGTTCATAATCGCATCGGGTTTGTGGTCTTCGAGGATGCGATCCATCTCCTCGCGATCGCGAATATCCGCGTGCTCGAAGACATATGCCGGGCTCTCGGACACTAAAGCTACGTTGTCGAGACATGCAGCGTAGGTGAGAGCATCAACGTTCACGACCTCATGGCCGCGTTCAATTGCGAGGCGCACTACTGCGGATCCAATGAAGCCCGCTCCTCCGGTCACCATGATCTTCATGACGGGGTCCATTCAAAGGGACTGTCCCAATCGTTGAAGTCCGGAGCCAACTGATCCTTTTCGGAGAGATGTGCCTGACCGCTGGGAAGCCTCCAGTCGATGCCGAGTGCGGGGCTATTGTAGTTCACGGCCCCGTCCGCCTCGGGAGCGTAAGGGTTGGTGCACTTGTACAAGACTTCGCACGCGTCCTCGAGGGTGGCGAAGCCATGCAGGAACCCTTCTGGTACCAGAAGCTGCCGACCGTTCTCGGCGCTCAACTCTACGCCCGTCCAGTTTCCAAAAGTTGGGCTGCCTTTTCGCGCATCGACCGCCACATCCCAGATCCGGCCGTGACCACAGCGCACCAGTTTCGCCTGGCCGTAGGGTGGCGCCTGATAGTGCAGCCCTCTGACAGTGCCCGCGGATATTGAAAGGGATTGATTGTCCTGAACAAATTCGATGTCGAGGTCAGCGTCAGACAGGGTCCTT
>CAWUIX010000396.1:0-3191 GCA_963922395.1 uncultured Rhodobacterales bacterium
AACCTGCCCGGACCGTCCGGGCTGGCCGTTCAAACCGCCTCGGACCGCCCGCCGGAGGTGAAATCCGGTCCCATCGAGGTGGATCTCGCGGCCCCTGATATGCCTGAACTGAACGAGCTCCTACATCAGATTGAGCGTCTGAAATCCTCCTGTGCCATCCGGCCGGATGTCGGCGTGGCATAACCCGCGCCCTCCGCAAAACCGGTGCGGAACACACGGCATACCCCATAGAGGCCCGTCAAAGGCCATCTGAACCGGGCCAACATCTGGCGGCCAGGCAAGAGCGAAACCTTTGCGAGGGAAGCGTACGGCCCATGACAGAGAACTTCTTTGGACCCCCGGAAGATATCCCGCCTGCCCTGGGCCCCCTTAGCGCGCGGCAACGTCTGCAATACCGGTTCATGCATGACCAGATGCTTCAGTTCGAGTGGGATCTGCGCCACGCCGTCTGGGATCAACGCATCATCCCCGACGAATGGCACAACCTTCTGAACGCAGAACCGGTGAGCAGCAAAACCCGCGTGACGGTCCGCCTGGACAGTGACCTTGTGAAATTCTTCCGGTCTTACGGCTCCGGCTGGCAACCGATGCTGAACACAGCGGTCCGGGCCTTCGTGAAGGCGCGGCTGGCGGGAATGGTGGAAGGGCCGGAAAACATGGCCAGCCTTCTGAACGGTATCGTTGACCGGCCAGAAATTGGCACGTTCGAGAAGATCGTCTCCGGCACCTGGTCGGACGAAGACTAACCCGTCACCGGACCGGCTCGCGACGCCGAACCCGTCGCAAATCCGCCGACTGCAAGCGCTGGAATGCATCGCGCGCACGGCAGAAGTGCGGAACGCCGGGGTGCCCCTGATCCAGCCAGACACAGCAGGCGGACGTCTTGCAACTCAAATACGCGCTCCAAACTGCGGAGGAGGCGTGTCATGGCGTGTCCTCCTTCCATTCAAATTCATCGCAAATCTAGCACGAGGAGTGCGTCAGGACGCTGACTCACGTCAGGCCGCATACCCGTCCATCAACTTCAGATAAGTTTCCCGGTTCTGGCAGAACACCGGCGGTGTATCGGTATCGCCCAGTGCAAGCCAGGCGGCACAGGCCCGTGCCTCAGCGCAGGTTGTGCATCCGATCAAGGTTTCCCGGATCATATCCCGCTCCGCGCGGGTGGGCCGGGTGGGCAAGCTGATACCAAGGGCGTTAAGCGCGCGACGGCGCAGGTCGAGCCGATCATCGAACCTGTGCCACCACTCTCGATAAAATGGCGGGCGCATGGGGCCTCCTCCTCCTCAATGTCATACCAAATAGACAGATATCCGACAATTAACTTTGACATGTGTCAGCTTAGGTTTTCGCCGGCGACGAAATGTCTGGCATCAGCCGTCATAGCCCCTTCGAACGTTAACCTGTTGCACGGTTACACAATATTTACGCAGTCACGCGGAATATTGGGGGCATTCCCAAAAAGCTTACGACATTTGGTTGATTTCACCGAAACACCGCGCTAGGTCTCGCCACACAGGTGCATAGACGCGGTACTGCATTTGCTGACGCAAAGCGGGGCTCGGAGGCGAAAGCCATCCGGGCCCCTGTCTTTTCTGGAGTGTGGGGGTAATTGGGGGAACCGGAACAACCGGGAAAACACGACAGCGCACAGGAAAAGGCGCCAGGTGCTCAGACGCGGTCTTCGCATTGCTTCCTTGCGGAAGCGCCCTGACGCCTTCCTGAACCTGTCCACCCGAGAGTGTCTCGGCCCAGTTGCACTGATCTGTTGCCAGACCCGCGCGGCCCCTCCGAGGCCGAAGCCTCTTCCGGACCACCACGACCGTCGACCTTGCGGCCCGCCGCGGCTGCCAGTCCCGACCCGAAGGCCCGACCCAGCGCGCTCAACCCGGTTTGCCAGCTTTCCACGCAGTCTCCGAAGATCCCGCGCTTCCGTCCAACCTCCCAGACCCTTCACAGATCAGACCAGGCTCATGTCCTGTTCTGCTCCGCTCCAGCTCCCGTGGGGCCTTTGCGCCCCGCCCCTTCGCTTGCGCTCCGTTGCGGTAACAAAACATTCACATTCAACCGCGCCATCCCGCAACAAAAAAGCACTGCAGCATGAAATTTTCTTGGGGATAAACTGTTGATTTATAATGGGGATTTCCTGTGGATAACTCCGGAAATAGATGCAGATTCGACAGGTTGCAAAAGGATAACCCCATCAGGCACGCTCACCGCATTTTCCTGCGGGATTCTGCACCTGCAAAGGGATTTTCGTTGGGAATCAGCCTCGCCGAGCCATTCCCATTGAGACAGCGAGCCCGATCATACGGATCAGAACAGAATCACAATGACGAATCAGCCCATGGCTTGCTGGACCGCGGATGCACCCCGCGCTCCACTAACTAGGTTCCAACCGGCTACCAGCCACAGGCCACACATGCGACTTGGAAACCCTGCCCGGACGACATTGCGACAGGTCAAGCAGCCCTCGTGATCAATCTGTTACAATCGGCGACGGGGAGAAACGTCATGATCAATCTCAACGATATCGTCGATATGTGCCCTCTGACGCAGGAGGAAGTGGATGCCCTGGCAGAGCATGAGCACACGGATGCAGTCGCCGCGGCTGCTCTCGCAAGCTACCTGATGCACACGCACCATGGGCCGCAGAAGGTTCAGCTCATGATCTGCGAAGACATTCGCGCCGCACTTCACCAAGATGATTTGCCCCATGCGCGCGAGCTCTTCGCCGCTCTACGTCACTTCATGTCCGATCATCCCGAGGCAGCACGCGGTTCGTCGGGCTCTTAAGAACGGCGGTGATCCGCTTGATACTTTGACAAGTCGCCACACCTTGAGTTCTTACATGTCTCGGGACATCCCAGACCCGCAAAACCCGGAGAGATCGCATGGCTCATAAGCTTTTGGCTGGCGTTTTTGCCTTAATTACTCTCGCAGCCTGCACCCCAGTGGTCGTGGGCGGCGCCGCGGTCGTCGTGGCTGATGAGGTGATCGAGCAGGAGCGTGGCGGCGACGGCCTCTTTTAATCCGGCGTCCCCCTAGTGCCCTGACCGGGCGCCGCGCCACAGGATAAAGAGGCCGGAGACGACGATCAGCGCGCCGCCCGCCCACTCGTACGGCCCGACCTGTTCACCGAACACGACAACGCCAATCAGAATCCCGAACAGAAGACGCGTGTACCGAAA
>CAWUIX010000397.1:0-3141 GCA_963922395.1 uncultured Rhodobacterales bacterium
GGATCGCCAGCGTTCCTTCGACTGGGACGCCGTAAAGCCCGCGAAGTGTTGCTGCCACGTCCGGCAAGAGAGCTGCCGCGATCAGGTATCCCAGGGCGATACCGAGCGCGCCGGAGAAAAGTGCGAAGGCGAGCAGTTCCATCGCGAGCATTGCGGTGAGCGTTTGTCCCGATACGCCTATGGCGCGCAGCGTACGAAAGAGGGGGCGTCTTTGTTCAAAGGCGAGGCCGATCGCGCCGTTGACGATGAAAAGGCCGACCGCGAAGGAGAGGAAGCCGAATGCAGTGAGGTTCAGGTGGAAGCTGTCTGTGAGGCGCGCGAGTTCGTTTGCGCCTTCGGGATCGCGGAGGGTTAGATCGGGGGCGATGGTTGCGAGATCCGGGCGCGTTTGTGGCTGTGCGTCGAGAAGGATCAGGTGGCTGAGCTGGCCGTCCAACTCGAGGAGGGTCTGCGCGACGGCGATGTCGGTGATGGCGAGGCCTGGGGCGAGGTTCTCAACGACGATAAGGGGCGGGAGCTCCGTTCCTTCGAGGCGATCTGCGGTGGCTTGCGTTACAAAGAGCCGGCCGGGCGAGAGAAAAACGTCTGAAGGACTTTCGGACAGCGCGGCGGACGCGGCGGCCATGTCGTTTGGTGCTGTGAAGGGTTCGATGCCGACAACGCGGAGGCGCCCGCTTTCGGGTCCGATCCAGCCCTCCACCACGGGACTGACCTGCCAGCCTGCGCGGCGCAGCGCGACGTAGGTCCCATCCGGGATCATGCCTTGGGCGGGGGCGAGGATAGGACGCGATCCGGTGATGGCCTCCGAGGCGTCGTCATAGCTTGCCCGCGCCTCAGCATTCAGGGCCTGAACGCCGGACCAGAGCGCCGTTGCAAGCGATAGTCCGAGGACCAGTGTCAGGCATTGAAACGGGCGCCTTCGCCAGTGGGAGAGGAGCGCGATGAGGGTCATCCGCGCGGTCATGCGAGGCGACCGCGCGTGAGGTGGAGGCGACGATCCAGCCGCGCGGCGAGCCGTTCCGAATGGGTGACCATCAGGAGGGCGGCGCCGGCGCTTTTGGCGAGACTGAGCATGAGGGTGATGACTTCATCACCGGTCGCCTCGTCGAGGTTGCCCGTGGGCTCGTCGGCGAGGATCAGATCAGGGCGCCCGGCCAAGGCGCGACCGATTGCGACGCGTTGCTGCTGGCCGCCAGAAAGCTGTTCTGGATACTTTGTGGCGTGATCGGCGAGGCCAAGGTGGTCAATCAAGCCCGACACGTGATCCGGGTCAAAGGTTCCAGCGAGCCTGGCTTGAAACGCCACGTTGGCGCGGACATCGAGCGAGGGGATCAGGTTGAATTGTTGGAAGATGATCCCGAAACGCGTTCTGCGCAGTTCGGCACGTCCGCGATCCCCGAGAGTGCTGAGATCCTGTCCGTCGAAGACCACCGAACCGGTGTCGGGCGGCTCAAGTCCGGCCACGACATGCAGGAGCGTGCTCTTCCCGGATCCGCTTTCGCCGGTGAGGGCAACGGTCTCTCCCTGCGCGATCGTTAGGTCAACGTCGTCCAGAACGGCGACGGGGCCGGCTGCGTCTGGAAACGACTTTTTGAGCGATTGGACGGCTAGGAGCATGGGACTTTCAAAGAGATCAGCTTCTGCCTGATCTAGGTGTGTTCAGGTCTCAGTCGACAGGGAGGCCGCTCGGAACGTTTTCGGGCCGCCCGAGGGGGCGTGTCTCGGCTGTTTTGCCTGTCAGAGCATTTAGGAATGCAACGATTTCAGAGACTTCCTGATCTGATAGGTAGACGGGGACTATATCTACCGCGCGGCGTTGGCGCGCCTCTTCCCTCGCGTCTGACCGGATCAGGAAATCGGCACGCTCAAGCCAGGGCACATTGGGCAAGCGCGCCATGTCTGGTGTCCAGGCGGCGCGTGCGTCGAGCGGGTTCAGGTGATGGCGGATGATGCCTTCGAGTGTGGGGTAGGCTCCGTTGTGACCATAGGGTCCGGTCAGCGCCACGTTTCGCAGGGATGGTGTGCGAAAGCGGTAGGCATCCTCCAATCGGTCGCTTTCTCCCATCCGACCCACATCCCGCGCATAGGGGTCGAACCGGCGGGTTCGCCCGGGGCCAAAGGCGGGAAGGGCGAGGGCATGGAACGAATGATCGGTCAAAAGCGGGCCAGTGTGACAACTGGCGCACCCGGCTTCGCCGTAGAACAAGGCGCGTCCGGCCTCGGCTTCCGATGTCAGAGCAAAGGTATCTCCCGCCAGCCAGGCGTCAAATGGGCTGTCATGGTTGCGCCATTCGGATTTGATGAAGGCCCCGAGCGCATTTGCGATTTCGGTGATGGTGACGTCTTCGGGGTGGTCGATGTTCGGAAAGGCCGCGACGAACATCTCGCCGTATTCGGGTATGGTTCGAACGCGCTTTGCGATGATGGGCCAGGCGGCATCGATCCGGTCATGGACGGCGCCCGCGACCTCGTTCTCTTTCGGGTTGCCGGCCATTTCAAATTGAGCGGTCAGGGGGAACAGTGCCTGTGCGGCGACAAGGCCGGACAAGCCCGGTGGCAACCATTCCTCCGCCGGGCTGTTGAAGCCATTGTCATAGGCGTCTGAGAAGGACAGTCGACCGTCGTGGAAGAGGATGGAGATGTCCTTATGCCCCAAATTCCAAAGGGCCGGGGCATTTCGCGGGATGCGCTTGCGGATCCGATCGGCGCCGACGCCCGCGGTGCGATCTGGACCGACACCTGATCCGCCCTCACCAATCCCGAGGCTCAACCCGTCGCTGCCGCCATGGTCGTGATGGTGGCAGGTGCCGCAGGAAATATTCCGGTTGCCGCTTAGGATCTTGTCGTAGAACAAGAGCTGGCCGATCTTGGCCTGAGCGGGATCGACTGGATGAAATCGGCGTCTGACAGAGGGCGCAAGGGTTCGGCCTGCACGGGCGTTGTAAGCGCGGCACAGCAGAGGAGGAGACAGGCGTGAAACAGGGTGCGCATGGGGCCATAGTCGCCGCTTTCCTAGCGGGCGCAACCCCTGCGATTGCGGATGTCGAAGATGGCCGGGACCTGATGGAGGCGGGCCGGTTTGAGGAAGCGATGGAGGCGTTTTTGCCGGCGGCGCGATCTGGAAATGCTGATGCCGAAGAG
>CAWUIX010000398.1:0-3128 GCA_963922395.1 uncultured Rhodobacterales bacterium
CTTATAGGGGTTCGCCTTGGGGAGCGCGAGGCCACAAATAGAGTCAAACGAATCTGAGGATTCGCACAGAATGCTCGCCGAACAACCGCTTTTTGCTTTGTTTCGAAGAAACTTTGTCGTTTCCTGCCCTCAGCCGGCTACAGGAGGAAGAACCTCTATAACTATGGGCGATGAGTAGCGCGGTAGTTCGGGCGCCATAGCCAGTGCGGATAGTCCGGCTCCGAGAAGCAACGCGGTCAAGATGAGCGTCTGAACCGTCAAACCCCCGAGGCGGGCGACAGGACGTCCTTCTGTTAGCGCAGACTTCCTGAGTTTGATGGCTGCCCAGCCCAATAGGACAGCGCATGCCGCCACTGGGCTCACTCCGCAAACAAGCGCGGCAAACCCATAGACTGCAAGGTTAAGAACAGCGCGATCTTCATGGCTGGCCAAACCAAGGGGCGGTAGGGCCTTGGCCCGTGCGGTCGATGACATAAGACACTCCCGAGACGGCCCCCAAGGCGGACATTCGCGCAAGAATATGGCAAGATTGTGTTTCGCGCCTCTCCCGGACGGAACCCGTCGTTTTCGGGCTGGACGCCCCTGCCCTGGCAGCGCACATGGGCCGGGAAGACGCACGTATTACGGATACACTGAGACATGTTTCTGTCTGTGTTTGAAATGTTCAAAGTCGGCATCGGGCCGTCGTCATCGCACACGATTGGGCCGATGGTCGCCGCTTCGCGTTTTCTGGACATGCTGCGCGCTTCACCATTTTCCGCTGCGGGCCTTCAGGCCAGGTTGCATGGCTCGCTCGCGTTCACGGGGATCGGGCACGCGACCGATCGGGCCGTGATTCTTGGCCTCGCCGGGTTTCGGGCTGACAACTATGACGCAGATGCGGGGGAACTGGCGCTTGCGCGCATTCGGGAAACGGGGCGGGTTGCGCCACCCAACCTCCCTGAGCTTCGGTTTGATCCGAAATCGGACCTGGCGTTCGACTACGGCCCAGCACTTCCAGGGCATGCAAACGGTCTGGTAATCGAGGCGACAGACGCTCAGGGCGACGTCATCCTGTCAGAGACGTATTATTCGATTGGCGGCGGTTTTGTTATGACAGCCGAAGAGCTGTCGGACGGGAAGAACCAGGACGACGGACCTCCGGTGCCCTACCCATTCAAGTCGGCAATCGAGATGCTGGAGATGTGCGAGACAACGGGCAAGTCGGTCGCTGAACTCAAGCGTGCAAACGAACTCTCACGGATCTCTGCAGCTGAGTTGGAACAAGGCCTGGAGCGGATCTGGCGGGTGATGTCTGGCTGCATCGACCGTGGTCTGTCCAGCGATGGCTTCCTTCCCGGTGGCCTAAGTGTTAAGCGGCGCGCCCATGGGATCCACCGTGCTCTGCTGGAGGAGCGCGGCAAGAACCTGACACCGCCGCATACGATCAACGACTGGATCAGCGTTTATGCGATGGCGGTCAACGAGGAGAATGCGGCTGGCGGTCAGGTGGTCACGGCCCCGACAAATGGCGCGGCTGGCGTCGTTCCTGCAACCATTCGGTACTGGTTGGATCATGTGCCCGACGCGTCACCATCGCGCGTGGGCGAGTTTCTTCTGACGGCGGCGGCGATCGCCGGTCTGGTCAAGCACAATGCCTCGATCTCTGGTGCAGAATGTGGCTGTCAGGCCGAAGTTGGATCCGCATCGGCAATGGCGGCGGCTGGGCTTGCGGCCGTCTTAGGCGGCACTCCAGAGCAAGTTGAGAACGCCGCGGAAATCGCACTTGAGCATCACCTGGGAATGACCTGCGACCCGGTCAAAGGACTTGTTCAGGTTCCTTGCATCGAGCGGAACGGATTAGGCGCAATCAAAGCTGTTTCGGCAGCGTCCCTCAGCCTTCGAGGCGATGGAACTCACCTCGTCCCGCTCGACGCGTGTATTGAGACGATGCGCCAGACGGGTCAGGACATGAGTGAGAAGTACAAGGAAACCTCACTCGGCGGTCTGGCCGTGAACATTCCGAACTGCTGACCTCGTCCCCGCTACTCTCCTAAGGCGATCCCTTCCCTACGGTTGTCCGCCCCGCCCTTCAGGCCTTGGGGTGAGATGCTGATGGCGTGTAGCCCGGACGTCAGACCCCTGACGTTCGTCTCGAAGCCAATCTCCTGTAGGCCGCTTTCAAGGTCCGTTGCGGTTGTCTCAGCTTCCAGGTCGTAGGTTCCGAAGCGGTTGACAAGGTGCGGCAGGTCGATCGCTTCCTGGACATCTAATCCCCAGTCGATATGGGCGATGACCGTCTTCGCAACGTATCCGATGATCCGGCTGCCTCCGGGTGATCCGACTACGAGGACTGGTTCGCCATCCTTGAGAACAATGGTTGGAGACATGGAGGAGCGCGGCCTCTTTCCAGGTTCCACCCGATTGGCAATCGGCCATCCGTCGGCGTGCGATCGGAATGAGAAGTCCGTCAGTTCATTGTTGAGCAAAAACCCATTGGTCATGAGACGAGACCCAAACCCGTTCTCTATGGTCGTCGTCATCGAGAGTGCGTTTCCTGCCGCATCAACGATCGAGATATGTGAGGTTGATGGGAACTCTATCGACTGGTCATCCGCCCAATTGAGCGCATGATCGTACTCCGGGGAGCCTGCGGAAACCTCTTTCAGGGCCATGTCGCCGGACAGAAGGCCGGCGCGCTCGGCCAGATAGTCGGGGTTCACGAGACCCTTAGTCGGAACTGGCACGAAATCGCTGTCGGCCATGTAGCGGCCGCGGTCCGCAAAGGCGAGCCGAGAGGCGTCACCGATGAGGCGCCATGCTTCAACGCTCTCTGCGCCCAGTGCGACAAGGTCATAGTTTCCAAGCTTGCCCAGGATCTGCCCCACTGTAAGCGCGCCAGATGAGGGCGGCCCCATTCCACAGACATCGTGATCGCGATAGTCCACACAGACCGCCGGACGTTCGACGACGCGATAAATGGCAAGGTCAGTTTCCGTCAGAAGGCCCGGATTGCCTTCAGCGCCACGGACCGTTGAAACGATATCTTGCGCAATGGATCCCGTGTAGATCGCATCAGGCCCCTCGTCCCTAAGACGACGCAGGACTGCCGCGTAGGGTTTGTTTATCAGCGTAGCGCCCTCTTGAAT
>CAWUIX010000399.1:0-3119 GCA_963922395.1 uncultured Rhodobacterales bacterium
CGTCGGCATCGGAGTGTCCTGTCCGCCGACCGATCCGGGTTGGACGGATGGGTAGACCTCGGGGAACGCAAGAGGCGTGGGGTTGGCGCCCAGGGCCTTGCCCAGGAACTGCCATGCGTCCGTGCCGGGCATCCGGAGGTTCACACCGGCCAGATCGTCGGGTGTCATGACCGTCAGTTCCTCTTTCGTCTGGCGCAGGTTCACGTGACGGCGCCCGAGGTACATTACCGACAAAAGCTTAATTCCCAGCTCGTCTTCGGCCTTCTGTTTGAAAGGGTCCATAAGCGGGTCGTTGAATACGCGCACCTGATGTTTGGCATCCTGATGGACGTAGCCCGTGGCGAAGATCGAGAACTCCGGGAAGTACTGTGCAAGCTCCTGAGCCGAGGCGATCGACATTTCAAGGTCGCCCGACGCAATCGCCTCAAGCTCGGAGTTCTGTTTGATGAGCGAGGCGTTGTAGTGCGGCTGATACTCCGCGAATTCGGCCACCGCAGGGGCGAAAACCTCGGCCAGGGCCACAGAGCGCTGGTCGGTTTCCGATGCCGGGGTCGACATACGAAGCGTGATCTTATCCTGAGCGACCGCTGGCGCGGCCAACGCGCAGAGGGCCAATGCGGCAACGGCGCGGCGGGTGAAAGAAAGGGACATCAATTTTCCTCCTCTGTCCTGTGCGGTTTCTGGTCCGCACCTTTCGTCTGGCGGGCCGTCGCCCGCCAAATCCTTAAAGTCCGAGCGCCCGCTTCTTGGCGCTTTCGATGTGAGCCTGAATGGCGGTGACGGTTTGCACGCGATCCCGCGCCTCGAGCGCTTCGATTACAGACAGGTGTTCGTCGAGCACCGAGACCACGAGTTCGGGCAGCATACGTGTGTCGGAGTTCCGGATCAGGCGGATCTTGATCGCGTTCACGCGGTGGATGTCCGAGATGATGCGGTTGCCCATGGCGTCCACAACGTGGTCGTGAAGCGCCCAGTCCATGTGTTGTGCGCGCTTCAGGAGATCGGGGGTTACGCCCTGGAGTGCTTCTATTCGCGCATCGCGGTGTTCCTGCGCGATGCGAGCGATATCGGCATCTGGTGCGGTTTCGCAGAAGACCCCGAACGCCTCGCTTTCAATGATGCGACGCAGTTGAAAGGCGTTTCGGATGAGTTCGAGGTCGATTGTCAGGACTTGCAGGCCGCGCTTTGGCACAGCGCGGATCAGCCCGTCTGCCTCGAGCCGGGGGATCATCTCGCGGATGGCGCCGAGGGGGAGGCCTGTGAGGGTCACAAGTTCCCGTTGCGAGACAAACTGGCCGGGTTGGATGTCCTGAGAAAGGAGCTTTGCGGTGAAGCTTGAATAGGCGTGGTCCCTGAGGCGGTTGACGGTTCCGGTCATGGGGCCATCACCTGCTCTTTGAGGTCTGGGAGCAAGCTCTGTTGTTCCTCGGTGAGGGGACGGAGCGGGGGACGGAGGCGAGTCCAGGAAGGATCTCCGGTCTCGCGCGCCAAGCACGCCTTGAGGGCTGGGAGAACTGGCAGTTTGACAATGTCTTCAACGATCCGCACCAGTCCGGGGTCTTCTTGCCGGGTCTCAAACACCCGTAGGAGGCGTTCAGGGAGCAGGTTCGAGACACCATTGATCGACCCTGCGCCACCAGCGGCGACGGCGCGGTGGATTTGACGTTCGTCGCCGACAAGCACGGGCAGTCGGCCAAGATCCAGAAGGGCGTTGGTGCTGTCCCAGCTGCCTGTGCTGTCTTTGATGGCGGCGAGGCGGTCGGGATACGCGTCGTGGAGGCCTTGGATCAGACCCGGCCCGATCGGGAGATCGGTGACGCTAGGGATATGGTAGAGAATGATACGCGTTTCTGTTGGCGTCGCGTCCAGGACGGAACTGTGCCAGGCGCGCAGACCGTCTTCGTCGATCTGCCGGAAATAGGTTGGAGGCGGCAGGAGGAATGTGGTGATGCCCCTGTCATAGGCTTGGGTGATTTGATCCGCGACGTCCGGGATCGCAGTACCACAGACACCCAGGATGATCTTGTCTTCCGGGATGCCCTGGTCTGAGAAAGCGGTGAGCGCCTCGGTCCTTTCGCGGGTGCCTATGGACGCGCCTTCGCCGGTCGTGCCGAAGAGCGTGATTGAGTTCAGACCGCGTTGCAGGCGGGTGTTTGCGTGGCGGGCTGTCTTCTCAGCATCAAGCGACCCGTCGGGATGGAAAGCGGTCAAAAGCGCGCAGGAGATCCCGAAGTGTTCCATCGATGTAGTGGTGTCCCAGGCAGCGATTCTGGGAACATGCTAACAGCATTCTGCTGAATGCCTAGTGACATGTTAGTCTGTACTGGTAGGACGCTGCGAGACGATGCAGAGCATCTCGTAGAGAAGGTTTGCCCCGATCAAGGCCGTGTTGCCTGTTGGATCATAGGGCGGCGAGACCTCTACAAGATCCCCGCCAATCAGGTTTAGACCAGCACATCCACGAGTAATTTCAAGGGCTTGCCAGGTCGAGAGCCCCCCTGGTTCGACCGTGCCGGTGCCAGGTGCGAAGGCCGGGTCGAGGCTGTCGATGTCAAACGAGAGGTAGACCGGAGTATTGCCGATGGTTGATCGGATGCTCTCCATTAGTGGTGCTAGAGACCTGTACCAACAGTCCTCTGCCGGGATGACGGTCCAGCCCTTTTCACGTCCCCAGTCGAAGTCGCCGGGTGCATATCCGGTGCCTCGAAGACCGATCTGGAAGACACGGGCGTTGTCGAGGCACCCGTCCTCCCATGCGCGCCGGAAGGGGCAACCATGGGCCACTGCCTCGCCGAACATTGCGTCGTTCGTGTCGGCGTGGGCGTCGACATGGATCAGAGCAACTGGACCGTGCCGTTCCTTGATCGCGCGCAGGATCGGCCAGGTCAGTGTGTGATCGCCCCCGAGCGTGAGTGGGATTGTGCCGTGGGATAGGATCTCCCGATAGGTTTCCGTGATGATGTCCACGGACGCCTTCAGGTCGAACGTGTTGATGGCGACATCGCCGATGTCCGCCACTTGAAGCGTCTCGAAGGGCGCGGCACCCGTCGCCATGTTGAAGGGACGCAGCATGCGGCTTTCGTCCCGGATCTGACGCGGGCCCAAGCGTGTCCCGGGGC
>CAWUIX010000400.1:0-3117 GCA_963922395.1 uncultured Rhodobacterales bacterium
CTCGGCGACAACGTTGCGCGGATGGGCGCGGCCTTCGAATTGGCGCGACCGACCACCCGCTAGGCGGGGCAAGCCTGCACCATTTTTTGTATCGCTCAGCCGACTATTGGGATGACGTCGAGCACGATCAGGCATTCTTTGAACGGCGACGCTCTCGACACGCTGAGATTGGCCACGACACCTGGATCGGGCACGGGGCCATGGTAAAGCCCGAAGTTACCGTTGGACATGGCGCGGTTGTCGCCGCCGGCGCAATCGTGACAAGGGACGTTGCGCCCTACACCATTGTGGCCGGTGTCCCGGCTCAGCCCATTCGTGCGCGCCAACCCGAGCACGTAGCAGAACGCCTCATGGCGCTGGCGTGGTGGGACTGGAGCCATGACGCCCTGCGCGCTTCGCTGGAGGATTTTCGGGCGATGAGTGCCGAGGCGTTCCTGGAAATGTACGAAACCGTATAACTCTATGGGAACGCGGCTTGTGGCGGGACCGGTTCACTTTCTGTCACTTCCTTTGCAGGATCTTCGGCCGGTAGATCAACTTCCTGATCCGTGAAATCATCCCGCCGTGCCGGAAGCCTGTGAAAGAACTCTTCAAGGTACGGGGCATGTTCCCGTGCAAAGTCGAGGCATTCGGTCAAGGCATAACCATGGGCGCCACCCGTCAGAACGGCATCAATCAGATCTTGGAGAGACTTCTCCACCGCCCGGAAATCGCCAAGCGCGCGCATGGCCTCTCCACCCGCCAAAACATAAAGCCTCTGCCGATCTGATACGCCCTTGAGATCGACATTCCCCGCGTAGAGCCATGCAAACTCTGGCGTCTCATCCCGTACGAGATCGGTTGCGGCGATATCGCATTGTAGGTGCCTACAGGCGGCCTCTACTCGTGCCGCCACGTTCACGGTTTCACCGACGGCCGTGTAATTGAACTGCTGGCTCGAACCAATATTACCGACACACGCCGGACCCACCGCCACACCGATTCCCATCGCGATATCGTCTTCTTCGCCCTCTGCGTTGAAGGTATCCAGGGCGTCCCGCATCCGTAATGCCGCAAGACAGGCGCTCCTGACATGGTCTTCCGTCTGCACCGGAGCATTCCAGAATGCCATGATGGCGTCGCCCATGAACTTATCGATGGTCCCACGCTCTGTCATGATCGCGTCACTTAAAGCGGTGAAGAGGCGGTTTAAAAGCGCGACCAGGTTTTGGGCGGATAGAGAGGCGCTCAGCGGCGTGAATTGCCGGATATCCGAGAACATAACCGTCACGGTCTGGTCGCGCCCGCCGAGGTCTAACTTGTGACCACCCTTCTCGATCTCGCGTAGCACGTCGGGCGCGACAAAGCGTGAGAAAGAACGCCGGGTCAGACGCGCATCCCGGTCGGTCACAAAAAGCCGAAAAAGGGCAAGCAGCGAGAAGGCGATAAAGCCGCCCGCCAAGGGGAAGGTGACGTCGATCAAAAGGCCCCGGTCAGTGAACGCCGTCCAACTGGCCCAGACAGTGACCATCCCCGCCACGGTGCCCGCGATCACCGACAGGCCAGGACCAGAGATTGACATCACGGCGGCGACGACGAGGCCCGAATAGATGAACATGAGGTACTCAAGGCCCTGGACGAAATCGGTCCGGCTCAGAAATCGTCCTTCCAGGATCTGTTCAGCGATTTGCGCGTGGATGGAGACCCCTGGAACCGTCTGCCCAAGAGCCGTCGTTCGAAGATCGAGCAGACCTGCGGCAGACGAGCCCACAAATACGATACTCCCTGAAAGATCGGCGGGAGCGTCACCCGACAAGACAACATGGGCCGGCACATAGCTTTCGCGCGTCTCGTTGCGGTAGTGCAGGATAAAGGAACCATCGGTTTGCGTCGGGATATCCATTTGGCCGAGACCAATTGCAGAAATGCCTTCGCCCGCACCTTCGCCCTGAAACAAGATCAGGCTATCTTCACCGAAGGCGACCCTTAGGGCCTCAAGGGCGAGGCCCGGCATCACGCCCTGGTTCGTGTTCCAGATCAGCGGGGCAGAGCGGACGACTGTCGTATCCCCGGTGGGAGCAACCGAAATACTGGCGATGCCCGTAGCAGCTTGCTCAAGCACCGGCACGATCGGTGTCAAGCCGTCGATCTCGGGCAGAAGCTCGATCTGACGCTCGCCAAATGGAATGATGTCCGCCTTGGGGGTCGGTTGAATTTCATTCGGCACTCCGGTGCGCGCCGTGCCAAGCACAATCCGAGAGGTGCCAAGGGCTTCGGCAAAGGCAACATCATTGTCGAGCAAGGCGAATTCGTCAGAACGGAGGGCATCGCGCAAAGCGTCATCGAGTTCCGGGAAATCCCCAACACCGCCTTCCGCAAAGATCGTAGCTGGCGACAAACGGTCTGGCTCGGCAAACAGAATATCGAAGGCGATTACAGCGACGCCAGCAGCGCGAAGCTGGTAGACCATCTCGGCCATAACATCCCGAGGCCATGGCCATTGCCCGAGCATCGAAAGCGACGTGTCATCAATATCGACAATGCGGATCGGCAGGTCCGGTGGCGGACGGGGCCGCGTTCGCTGTAACGTGTCGAAATATGCTTCGCGCACCGCAACCACAGGCGGCGGGTCGATCAGCCGGACTGTTCCAAGGAGTCCGAGCAGGATCACACCGAACAACAGCAGCGAGATTCGAAGCTTCATAGTGCTACCATAGGCGATCTCTCGCCTATCGCCAGCATCGGAGGAGGTATCCGGTCGTGCCGCGCCGGATCAGATCCGGTTCTTCCCGTTTCCACCCCGGTTCGGATTGCTCTTTCCGTGACCCTTGCCAAGTCCGCCAGCCTCGCGACTTCGGATATGGCCGCTTCCCTGGCTTGGCCCCGGTTCGGCATTCGCACCGCTCTGACCCGGGAAGCCTGCACTAGGTGCCGGGGCTGGAGCGGGAGGAGGTGGCGCACCCGGAGTCTCTACCGTTTCGACCGGCGCCGCCCGGCGTTGGACATCGGGTGTCGATACTGGCGCTCGGTCATCTCGTTGCACCGCGACGGCGGCGACGCTTCCGCACGTGTCTGTACGGGTTCTGAAATCCCTTAAGAGGTTAGACTGCGAGACGACGTAAGGAAACTGCTGGCGCA
>CAWUIX010000401.1:0-3100 GCA_963922395.1 uncultured Rhodobacterales bacterium
CATCTCGCAATTCGCAGCTGACTTTGTGAAGAACCTGCGCAGCTACATGGGCGAGGACCCGCGCGTGCCCGAGGCGGCACTCCAGAGTTACGGCTATCTCTACCTGGCAAACTCCGATGCATTTGCAGGTGTCTTGCGCGCGAACCAGGCGGTTCAAGTCGCGGCAGGCGCCGAAACGAAACTCCTGACAGCCGACGAAATCCGCGCAACTTACCCGTTCTATGCGGTCGATGACATCGTGCTTGGTTCCATCAATCGGCGGGACGAAGGCTACTTCGACGGGTCCACGATGTTCGATTGGCTCAAGCGCAAGGCCCGGGAAGGCGGCGCAGAGTACATCCAGAACGAAGTTGTGGCGATTCATCGGAACACAACGGACACCCAAGTCACGAGTGTATCTCTGGCTTCAGGAGAGACCGTGTCCTGCGGCCATCTCGTCAATGCCTCCGGGCCGCGTGGCGCGAAAACCGCGGCCCTCGCCGGGCTGGACCTCCCGGTAGAACCCAGAAAGCGCTTCACCTGGATCTTCATGGCCGAACATCCCCTGGATCAGCCCTTGCCGCTCACCATCGACCCATCCGGCGCCCATGTCCGGGACAATGGCGGTGGGACCTATCTTGCCGGCGGACACGCAGACCATGATCCAGCAGTGCAATTTGACGATTTCGAAATGGATCATGACCTCTGGCTCGATAAGATCTGGCCCGCAATCGCCACCCGGATCCCGCAGTTCGAGGCCATCAAGGTCACCAGCGAATGGGCCGGGCACTACGCCATGAACGTCTTTGACCACAACGCAATCATTGGCCCGCACTCGGACCTTCCGAATTTCCTGCTGCTGAACGGGTTCTCGGGACACGGTCTCCAGCAATCGCCCGCCATGGGCCGAGCCACCGCAGAGTGGATCACCCATGGCGCATACCAAACACTCGACATGTCCCCCTTCCACTATGATCGCATCGTTCAGAATACCCCAATTCTCGAACGCGCCGTGATCTGAGGCCGGAGGGGCAACCGTTTCATAAAGGACCAATCCAATGAAGAAACTTGTTCTGACGGGAGCTGCCGGACGCCTCGGCTCGTACCTTCGCGAGCCCTTGAGCAAAATCTGCGACACGCTTGTGTCGACCGATATCGCCGATGATATCGGGCAGCTCTATGACGGTGAGGAATATGTCAAAGCAGATCTTGCCGTTTACGACGAGATTGCTCCGCTCCTCGAAGGCGCGGAGATGGTGATCCATTTCGGTGCCATCGCCGACGAGCGGCCATTCGAAACGCTTCTCGGCCCCAACTTCATTGGGGCCTACAACATCTGGGAGGCAGCCTATCAGCACGGGCTCCGCCGCGTGGTCTATGCCTCTTCCATCCACGTGGTCGGCATGCACAAACGCCAGGATGCTGTTGGGATCGATGCGCCGCATCGCCCCGATACCTTTTATGGTCTCGCAAAGTGCTTCGCTGAAGATCTGGCCAGTCTTTACTGGGATCGCCGAGGGCTGGAGGCTGTGTGCCTCCGCATCCTCTCCTGCGCGCAGGTCACCAATGCACGCGCCCTCGGCACATGGCTCAGCTATGATGACCTCATTCAACTGGTGCTCCGGTCCATCGACACACCGACCACAGGCTTCTCGGTCATCTACGGTGTCTCGGACAATGACCGCGCGCCCGTGGACAACACCAAAGCCCGCTATCTGGGATACCGACCAAAGGACAACGCAGAGGTCTTTGCGGAAAAGATCTTGGCCGAAGCACCCCCGCCGGACCCAACCGATCCCGCGCAGATGTACCAGGGCGGGCCATTCGCGGCCGTCGAGTTGGGCGAAAGCGGTGTCGCCACGATGAACATCATCGACGACCGGAAAACGAACTAGCCTTCAGTCGGCGACCAACTCGGACAACGCGCGCGCGCCTTCAGTCAGTGCGTCAAGATGGGACAGTGCTGCTTCTGGGCTGATCCGCTGGCTCGGCGCATGGAAGGAAACGGTCGCCATCAGCCGGCCGTTGGCCGCTACGACCGGCACTGCCAAGGCAATCATATTCGGAATGAACTCTTCCCGATCCAGCGCATACCCGTTGCGCCGGATCTTCGCCACTTCGGACAGAAGGTCCTCGGGCATGATCAGCGTGTTGATCGTATGCGCCTTCAGCGGCGCTGCGTTCACGTAGCGGTCCAGCTGCGCCTTGCGGAGCGTGCTGAGGTACATCTTCCCGCTGGCTGTCGCGTGCAACGGTACCAGCGAACCCACAGGGAGTTGAATACGAAGCGGCCACTCCGTCTCTACCCGCTCCAGATACCGCATCTGGTCGCCATCCGGCAGCGCGATGTTACAGGTTTCGCCGATCTTCCGGCTGATCTCCGCAAGAATGGCTTGACGTGCCAGCCGCGCGTCGGCCGAAGATAGGATGCCTCCCGCCATCGACCGCAAGCGGCGCGCGGGCGCATATGTCCGCCCGCCGGGGGCACGTTCCAGGAACCCTTCTTCTTCGAGTGTTGCAAATAACCGATGGATCGTGGGCTTCGGCCACCCAAGATCCGCGTTCACCTCTGTCGGCGTCACCGGCTGCCCGGCACGAGACACGGCCTCAAGGATCACCAGAAGCCGCAAATTCGTCGGCGTTTGAGAGGGGTTTCCATTGCTCATTACGCGACTAATGATACTTGTGGTCTCAATAACGGGCAAGTATGCTGTGCGCGAGGCGATGCCAAAAAGGATCGCACGCGTTTGGGAGGGATTTCGAGTGCCAGTGCATCGTTCGGATGTGCCGTCTCTCGTATTTGCATGGGCAAGGCCCATGTTCCAGCCCAAGCCCTACGTAAACTCGGCAGATACGCCTGCCCCGCGAATGGATCAGTCAGAGGAATAGACCGATGCAGATGACGACCGAAGAAGCCTTCGTCAAAGTGCTCCAGCGCCATGGCATCCGCCATGCATTTGGAATCATCGGATCGGCAATGATGCCGATCTCGGATCTTTTTCCCACGGCTGGGATCACCTTCTGGGATTGCGCGCATGAAGGCAGCGCCGGGATGATGTCCGACGGATACACCCGTGCCACCGGCAAAATGTCGATGATGATCGCGCAGAACGGCCCCGGA
>CAWUIX010000402.1:0-3094 GCA_963922395.1 uncultured Rhodobacterales bacterium
ATATGGTGCCCGATCCCCCGCGCCATCACAGAGCGCATCCGGACAAGAAACGACATCTAGCCGGCGGTGGCGTGGAGCATGGCGGTTGGTACGATCCCAGGAGCCGTGAAGCCGCCTAAGGACGGCACGACCATTGCCGACCCGCGTTTACATCTTCAGAGACCTTATTCTTGCACGGTCCGCGTCCGGTCAGGATCCGAGCGCACGCAATCGAGCCCTTGTGGCTGTGATGTCGTCCGTTGTTGCATCCATGTTGGGAGGCAGTGGCGCGGCAGCGCAGGAGTACATTTCAGGTCACGGGGCGCTTGAGATTTGGGATGCCGAGGCGCGCGCGGATGTCCCGCAGTGGATCCGCATCTGGCTGCGAATAATGCAGCTGACCTTTATCGCCGGAATCATTTTCGTTTGGAATCGTATTGAGGCGCGCTGGGCCGTGGGCGGATTTGTGGCTGTCTTCGCGACGGCGGTCTTGAGTCAGACGCTGACGAATTTGGTACCTCTGTCCGGGTTCATCGCACTGACGCACTTGGTGTTCTGGTCGCCCGTTCTCTATCTGCTTCTGACGCGGCGGCCATTCCTGAGGGAGCGATCCGTTTATGCGATTTGGACTGCGGTTTTGACGGTGGTCCTTCTCGTCACTTTTATGTTCGATGTGCCCAGTGCGGTTATCTATCTGGACCACGTTTTCGGCTGGAACGAGCTCTCGTAGTTCCGGCTGGGTCGCCCCCTCTCACCCGCGCTTTTGAGGTTTATGGGACACTGGCAGACCATCAGACCATCACCTCCACCGCCTCCTGCGCGCCTACGCCGAAGACGTGCTTGTAGCGGTCGATCTGGGCTTCGGGGCCCATGGCCTTGCGGGGGTTGTCGGAGAGTTTGACGGTGGGGCGGCCGTTTGCGGCGACGGCTTTGCAGACGAGGGAGAAGGGGGCCAGGGCATCGGCGGGGGCGAGGCCACGGAAGTCGTTGGTGAGAAGCGTGCCCCAGCCGAAGGAGACGCGGGTGCGTCCGGCGAACTGGGTGTGGAGGTCGGCGATTTTGTCGACGTCGAGGCCGTCGGAGAAGATGACGAGTTTTTGCGTCGGGTCCTCCCCCCGCTCCTTCCACCAGCGGATCGCGGTTTCGGCGCCTTCCACGGGATCGCCTGAATCGATGCGGATGCCGGTCCAGCCTGCCAGCCAGTCGGGCGCGTTATCGAGGAAACCCTTGGTGCCGTAGGTGTCGGGCAGGATGATGCGGAGGTTGCCCTCATGCTCTTCATGCCAGTCGGCGAGGACGTCGTAGGGGGCTTTCGCGAGGTCTTCGTCGCTTTCAGCGAGTGCTGCATAGACCATGGGGAGTTCGTGGGCGTTTGTGCCGATGGCTTCGAGGTCGCGGTTTTTGGCGATCAAGCAGTTCGAGGTGCCAATGAAGGACGATCCCAAGCCTTCGGTCATGGCCTGCACAGCCCAGTCCTGCCACAGGAACGAGTGGCGGCGGCGGGTGCCGAAGTCGGCGATCTTCAAATCGTCGAGTTCGCGCAACCGTTCGATCTTTTCCCAGAGCTTGGTCATTGCGCGGGCGTAGAGCACCTGAAGCTCGAACTTGCGCAGCTTGCCCAGGACCGCGCGGCCGCGGAGCTCCATCAGGACGGCGAGGGCCGGGATTTCCCAGAGCATGACCTCGGGCCAGGAGCCTTCAAAGGTGAGCTCGTATTGATCGCCCCGACGTTCGAGTTCATAGGGCGGCAGGCGCAGGTTTTCGAACCAGTCCATGAACTCGGGCGTGAACATCTGGCGCTTGCCGTAGAACGTGTTGCCGCGCATCCACGTGCTTTCGCCCCGGCGGAGCGAGAGGGAGCGGATGTGATCGAGCTGTTCCCGAAGCTCGCCTTCATCGATGAGGTTTGCGAGTGGGACCGATGTGGTGCGGTTGATGAGTGAAAAGGTGACCGTCGTGTTCGGGTGGTTCCGAAAGATCGACTGGCACATCAGGAGCTTATAGAAATCCGTGTCGATCAGGGACCGGACGATCGGATCGATCTTCCATTTGTGGTTCCAGACCCGGGTGGCGATATCGACCATGCGTTCCTCCCTCACCGGGAGCCATTTACAACAGGTCATGGGGGCGCTGTATAGGCCCGGTTTTTGCCCTGCTTTCCCAGCAGGTTCATGCCCCGAAAGCGCCATGAAGCAGTCCTTCTGGCGACGAGATTGTCTCCTACAGGAGAACAATGACCGTTGCAGGGGAGCCAAATGGCACTGAGCTACGACTTTGATATTCATCGGATCCTTCCCAGTGAGGCGGGTGATGATCCAACCGTGAGCCGGCTTCTGTCCGAGGTTGGGGTCGATTTGGACGCGCGTGGAAACTTTGTGGCATTGTTTCGCGATCCAAATACGGCCGCTGCTCTGGACGGCGCGGACGAAGATGTGCGCGCGTTCTTCAGAGCCTCCGGGTTTGGGTTTACGAGCTATGACAGCGGCGCGGGCCCGGGCCGGTTTCCGGCTGAGGACGAGACCGAGGTCAACTATGTGGCCAAGCGCCTGGCCGAGAACGTGGCCAAGTTCGACCTGAAGGGTAAGGATTTCAACGGCTTCGATATGGCGGCGTTTTGCGTCCATCTGGGCGAGATCAAGCCGGTTCCGGCAGCTGCGCCCGCGCCTCAGGTTGGGGCGCAGGCAGGATCGCCGCTCGATCGTATTCGTCAGAAGCATGCGGCGGCCGAGGTTGCCGAGCCAGACATGCCCGTCGACGAGACAGTGGTCGCGATGGATCCAGGTGCAGAGACGCTTGATCCGGAGGTTGGCCTTCCGAAGTCTGATCCGGTCGCAAAGCCGAAGCGGAGCGGACCGCGCCAGGGCCGATTGGTGGCTGGGCTGGTCTTTGGTGTTCTGATAGTTGTTGGTCTGGGCGTCGGAGCGGAACTCGCGAAACCGATCCTGACGGAAACCGCCGAAGGGGCGGATGGTGATATGTTGCGCGGTCTGACGGAGCTTCTTGGGCTCTCCGGCAGTGAGACCGCGGCAGAGTGAGTATGGCCCCATCGAAACCGATCGCATGGCATCGCTGTTTGACTCGCTGACCCGCCGGTCTTGCCGGGCGGTTGCGGATG
>CAWUIX010000403.1:0-3092 GCA_963922395.1 uncultured Rhodobacterales bacterium
TTTGACAACGTTGCCAACCGCCAAGCCCATATCGAAGGGACGGGGCCTGAGATCTGGGAGCAGACCGAGGGTCGTGTGAACGGTTTTGTCAGTGCCGTCGGTACAGGCGGGACGTTGGCGGGCGTTGGTATGGCCTTGCAGCCCAAGGGCGTGAAAGTCGCGCTTGCTGATCCTGAGGGGTCAGCGATCCACTCGTTCTATACGTCGGGTGAATTCAAGGCCGAGGGGAGTTCGATCACCGAGGGGATCGGAAACGGGCGCGAAACTGCGAACCTGAAAGGATTTACGCCGGACCGGTCCTATAAAATTCCGGATTCGGAAGCGTTGCCGATTGTTTTCGACCTATTGGAAGATGAGGGGCTCTGCCTTGGCGGATCGTCCGGCATTAACATTGCGGGGGCCGTCCGCCTGGCCAAAGAGCTTGGACCGGGGCACACCATCGTGACGATCCTCTGCGATTTTGGCACGCGGTATCAATCGAAGCTCTACAACGCTGACTTCCTGCGCGGGAAAGGCTTGCCTGTTCCTGCATGGATGGATCGCGAAGAGCGGATCTTGCCGTCCGTGTTTGTAGAAGTATGACGTTGATCCGGACCCTTCTGGCATTTGCCTTTGTCATTCTGGCGGCGGTTGCTCTGCTGGCGCAGGACGCGTCGACAACAAATGATGACGGGTCAACCAACGAAGGCGCCTGGCTGCAGTTTGCCGAAATGGCAGAAGGGATCATTGAATCCACTGACACGGAAACGGCGCGCCTGGAGTCCTTGCGGGAGCAGCTGGTCAATTGGCGTGGCGTGTTCTTGCTGGCAGAGTCTGCGAACGATCCACGCGTCGAAACGATCCAGGCGCAGATTGACGCGCTAGGACCGCCTCCCACACCGGATACGGGTGTGGCCGAGCCGCCCGACATTGTCGAACAGCGTGCCGATCTTCAGGAAGCGCTAGATCGCGCACGTGCCCCGGGGCGGCAAGCGACGGCGGCCTATACGCGCGCGGATGGGCTGATCTCAGAGATCGACGAGATCATCCGGACGCGCCAGCGTGATGCGTTGCTGGAAGCACGGCCGACGCCACTCAATCCAGCTAACTGGGATGACGGGCTGACAGCGGCTGTCAGCGTCTCAAATGGGATTGTCGCCGAGATAAGGCGATCTCTCGCTACAGAATGGCGGCGCCGGGCTGTGACGCAGGGGGCGCCGGTTACTCTGACACTCGTCGTGATCGGTCTCCTGCTTCTCGCGCGCGGGCGGGTTTGGATGTCCAGGGCCACGGCTTGGGTCCAGAGCAGACAGCGACAGCGTGGTCGGATCACCCTTGGGTTCCTCGTTTCTATCGGCCAGGTGGTCTTGCCGATGACCGGAATGGCGATGCTGGGTGGAGCTATTCTGTCGACAGAGATCCTCGGAGCCTTTGGGCGGGCACTCTTGACCGGGATCGTTGCCATTATATTCGGGGGATACAGCGCCGTCTGGATCGTCGGTCGGGTTTTTCCGCGCGGAGATAACCTTCCGGCGGCCTTTGATGTGTCTGAGGATATCCAGCGCCATGCACGCAGCTCTGCGCTGTCCGTTGGTATTTTGGCAGGACTTGCGACCCTGCTCAGCCACCTGTCTCTGGAGGCTGTTCTCGATCCTGTCGGTGAGGCTGTTCTGGCCCTGCCGATCTATGCGGGTTTGGCCATCAGCTTTTACTGGTTAGCGCGCGTATTTCGCTCTGCCTCTCTCGCATACGATCCCGAAGCCGGGCCAAGTTTCGGTCAGCGCCTTCTGGCCTTTATGTCCCGCGCGGTCACAGCGGTCGCCATCGTCGGTCCACTTGTTGCGATCCTCGGTTATCACGCACTCGCGGACGCGATCATGGTTCCCTCTGCGGTCACTTTGGGCGTGGTCGGAGTGTCCATAGCTTTGCAGGCCCCGATGCGTGATGCGTATGCGTGGGCCACACAGACCAGTATCCAGGCAGCGCGCGAGGCGCTGATCCCGGTTCTGATGAATTTTCTTCTTGCGATCGCGGCCATCCCGCTTTTGGCCCTCGCATGGGGGATGCGGCCTGCTGAGCTTGGTGAGATCTACAATCGCTTCGAAGAGGGGATTAGCTTTGGTGATACCCGGGTAACGCCCGGGGATATCCTGGCCGTCATCATTGTTTTTGCCGTCGTCTATGCCGCCACGCGGCTGTTCCAAGGGGCGTTGAAATCCACCGTTCTCCCACGGACGAAGCTTGACGCAGGTGCGCGTAACGCCGTGGTGTCCTTTGCGGGCTATGCCGGGATTGGTCTTGCGGTCCTTCTGGCGATCAATGCGGGCGGCATCGACCTTACAGCGCTTGCGGTGGTCTTTGGTGCGCTGTCCGTCGGCATCGGTTTTGGCCTGCAGAATGTTGTTCAGAATTTCGTCGCGGGGATCATTCTGTTGATCGAACGTCCGATCGGGGAGGGGGACTGGATCGAGGTCGGAACGCAGATGGGGATCGTTAAGGACATCTCTGTTCGGTCGACGACCATTGAGACCTTTGACAAGCAGCAGGTCATCGTTCCGAACGCGGATTTCATCTCGGGCACCGTCACCAACTGGACACGCGGAAATCAACTGGGCCGATCCGTCCTGACCGTCGGCGTTGCCTATGGCACGGATACCCGGCGCGTGCAGGAGATCCTGACGGAGATCATCAAGGAAAACCCCCATGTCGCAAGATTCCCGGAGCCTGGCGTGGATTTTATGGGCTTTGGGGCCGATAGTCTGGACTTCCGGATCCGGGCCATCCTGTCCGATGTGAACCAGCTTCTGACGGTCAGAACTGAAGTGAACCACCGGATCGCTGAACGTTTCGCCGAAGAGGGGATCGAGATCCCGTTCGCGCAGCGGGACATCTGGTTGCGGAACCCCGAGGCGCTGGTCTCAATGGGGTCACCTCCGGACAAGAAGGGTCCGGACGAAACCTGAGTTGGGTGCATGGCTTTCTGCTTGCTTTGGTGCGGAAAGCCACGCTAGAGGGAGTGCGCCGGAGAGGTGGCCGAGTGGTCGAAGGCGCACGCCTGGAACGCGTGTAGGCGGGAAACCGTCTCCAGGGTTCGAATCCCTGTCTCTCCGCCA
>CAWUIX010000404.1:0-3069 GCA_963922395.1 uncultured Rhodobacterales bacterium
GTCGGGCAACACACCCAACGCCTCAGCTACCTCGGCGTAGACCTCGGGGTCACCGGAACGAATACGAACGTTTCCATCATCTCCCCGGTCAATGTAGCGCAGACAGTCCACCGGCATCAGTTCCGCCAAAGCTGGCATGTGCGTTGTGACAAGAACTTGGTCGCCCGCTTCAGCAACTTCCATAAGCGCGGTCACGATACGACGCTGGTTGTCTGGATGCTGCGATGTCTCAGGTTCTTCTATGGCATAGATGACCGGCACTTCCCCGTCGAAGACACCTTCTCCCGCCTCTTTTCGTTTCTTTTCCGCTTCAGCCTGGAAGAAACTCATGAGTATCAATCGCCGGACGCCTGAACCGCGCTTGTTCAAAGGCACGCCGTCATCGCTCTCGAGGTCAACCTTGAACATGTTTGCCCAAGACGGTGACCGAAACTGGGGCGTCAGCGAGTTCGCTAAATCGGGGTATGCGGCCTGCAGCTGTTCGAGGGTCCGCTTCGCCGTGTCTTCGGCCCGGACTCTCACCTTCTCAACAACTTCCGCGAGATCATCTTGTATATCGGCCAGCGCCTTTTGCACTGCGGCTTTCATCGGGTTCTGTACTTCTGGGTCTTGGTCACTCGACGCCCGATCCGAGCGGAACAACGCATATAGCGGAAGTCTGGCCTGGATCGCGCCCCACACGGCTTTGCCGTTGTCGTCGTTGAGCGGGACGTCTTGAAGTTCCAATGACAGATTACCATCAGCGCTCTGGTAGACAGCTTGCCGCATAGACGGGTTTTCGTTGAGGTTGCAGGCGTCTTGGAGACCCATCTCCTTCACCAGCGCCTTCAAGGCAGTGTTGTTCTTCTGAAGGAGACCTTGGACCTTTTCTTCGGATGGATGGACAGCTCGGGCGAAGACTTTTGGAGCGCCTGGTCGTAGAACAGCGAGGTTGAAGAGTTTGTGTATCTCGAGATCACCATCCTGGTTTAGCAGGTACTCTGCTTCAAGGGTACTCCTTGCCCCACGGTCCAACGTCAGCTCAGACGGCAACCTATCAAACACAACGCCTACTAGTACTTTCTTCGCATCCCCGTCGATGCTTGCATCGCCCTGATCTGGCTTAGAGTTCTCGAAGAAGTAGTCCAGCGCCTCAAGAATTGTGGACTTACCGGCGTCGTTTCTGCCTATAAGAGCCGTGAACTGTTCCAGAGTAATATGAGTTCGAGCTTTGTAGCCTCGGAAGTTTTCCAGAATAATGCCCTTGATACGCAACCTTGCCTCGCTTTCCCGGCCAAATAGGAACCATCAAAAGTGTTTGTCTAAATGCACTACAACCCTAACGCGACACTCCAAGAGTGGCCACATGAACTTGGAAAGGTGGGTTGAGGGGTGGTTACAAGGCCCATCAAAGCATCTAACCAGCTAAAATATATCAATTATTTGGAATGATATGGTGCCCCCACACGGACTCGAACCGCGGACCCACTGATTACAAATCAGTTGCTCTACCAGCTGAGCTATAGGGGCACGAGGGGACGCTCTAACGGCTCATTGCGGACGGCGCAAGAACCTGCGTGCAGATCGCTTGCTTTCCCGGGCCGGGAAAACCCGTATACTGCCTGTCACAAGGGGCGGGGCAGGAAAAAGGGCTGCCGGAACAGGCATGCAGGTCATCTTTCACATCGGCGCCCATTGCACCGGTCAGGACCGCTTGGTGCGTTCGCTCCTGAAGAACCGCGATGTCCTCGCCCAAAACGGCGTCGCGATGCCGGGGCCCGGCCGCTACCGGCGCGTTTTTGCCGAAGCCCTGAAGAAACTCCGGGGCGCCCCGGCCAGCCCGGAAACACAGGACGTCCTCCTGGAAGCCGTCCTTGATATCGACGATGCCGACCGGATCATCCTCTCAAACGAGAACTTCATCTGCGCCCCCTCAAAAGCCATCGAAGGGGGCGTCCTTTATCCCAAGATCGACAAAAGCGCCTGGCTCCGCGCCGCCTTCCCTCAGGCCGAGACTGAGTTCGCCCTTTCATTACGGAACATAGGGACGTTTCTGCCAGCCCTGCTCGATCTCATCCCAGAAGAAAACCGCGATATCGGGAAACTCCTCGGCGGTCGGCGCCCTGACGAATACTCCTGGCTCCCCGTCGTGGACGGCATCCGGCTCGCAAACCCCGGCACCCCAATTCTGATCTGGTGCGATGAAGATTCCCCCCTCCTGTGGCCCGAAATTATGCGCGAACTCGCAGGGCTCGACGCCCTCGCGCGATTTGAAGGCGAGAATGATCTGGCCCGCAGTCTCCTGACAAAGATCGGCAACACCCAGCTCACCGAATATCTCGACAGCACCCCGCCGGAGGATGAGGCCACCCGGCGCCGGATCGTCTCAGACTTCCTCACAGAGCACGGGGACGACAGCGAAATCGAACAAGAGATCGATCTGCCGGGCTGGACGGAGGATCTGATCGAAGACCTGTCAGAAGCCTATGACGACGATGTAGAGCGGATCGGGAACCTCCCCGATGTGACCGTTCTGGCCCCTTGAGAGCTCACATCCCCAAGGCTTCTTTATACATCTCCAGAACCGCTTCTTCTTCGGCGATGTCATTGGCGTCGCGCTTCCGGAGCGAAATGACCTTCCGCATCACCTTGGTGTCGTAGCCACGCGCCTTCGCCTCGGCCATAACCTCTTTCTGCTGGTCCGCGATGTCCTTTTTCTCCGCCTCGAGCCGCTCAAACCGCTCGATAAACTGCCGCAATTCGTCGGCTGTCACGCGATAGCTTTCCGGCTTCTCATCGATCACGGCGGTGTCGGTCATCTCAGGCTCCCTGTTCGGATGAAGCGCTTCGATACCCCCCGCATCCACAGGCCGCAAGGCCTTGCAGACCACCGCACGCTGGTCTAGGCGCTCTTCGCTATGGAGCTTCTCGTTTGGATCGGCGCGGCCATCACCGTCATCGGCCTTTTAGGCCTCGTTTGGTGTATCGTTCAGGCGGCGCGCGCGCGTCAGGCCGGGCTGGATGACGCGGAAATGAAGGCGCGTCTCCAACGCCTCATCGCATTTAATCTGGCATCCGTCGGGACAGCTG
>CAWUIX010000405.1:0-3062 GCA_963922395.1 uncultured Rhodobacterales bacterium
GTCCCGAACATGGCAGTGGACCACGGCTGCGCCGGCCTTTGCCGCGTCGATTGCGCTCTCGGCGATCTGTTGCGGGGAACGCGGGACATGGGGGCTGCGGTCCTGGGTGCTGCCGGATCCGGTGACAGCGCAGGTGATGAAGACCTCGCGGTTCATGGCAAGTGGCATGGTCTATTTCCCTTTCCAGACGGGGTCACGCTTCTCAGCAAAGGCGTGGGACCCTTCGAGTTGATCTTCGGAGCGGTAGAGCGTTTCCACGGTTTGGAACTGGCTCCTGGTGATGCGGTTCATGGCGTCCTGAAATTTCATGTCTTCTGCTTCGCGGACGATTTCCTTGATGGCGGCGAAGACGAGCGGCGGGCCGGACGCCAGTTCGTCGGCAAGCTTGCGAGCTTCGTCCATCAGATCGGCTGCCGGGATCACCCGGTTGATCAGGCCCCAGCGGGCGGCTTCTTCGGCCTCGATCCAGCGTCCGGTGAGGAGGAGTTCCATGGCGATGTGATAGGGGATGCGCTTGGGCAGCTTCACGCTGGCCGCATCTGCGACTGTCCCCGAGCGGATTTCCGGCAGGGCGAAGGTCGCGTGATCCGCGGCGAGGATGATATCGGCGGAGAGGGCGAGTTCGAGGCCGCCACCACAGGCGATGCCATTGACGGCAGCAATGACGGGTTTGTTGAGGCCGCGCAGTTCCTGCAGCCCCCCGAAGCCGCCCAGGCCATAGTCACCATCGACGGCGTCGCCGTCTGCGGCGGCTTTTAAGTCCCAGCCCGGGCAGAAGAATTTCTCGCCTGCGCCCGTAACCACGGCGACGCGCAGGTCGCGGTCATCGCGGAACTCGGTGAACACATCGCCCATGATCCGGCTGGTGGCGAGGTCGATGGCGTTCGCTTTGGGGCGGTCGAGTGTGACCTCTAGGACGTGGCCCCGGCGTTCGGTGCGGATGGGTGTGTCGGTCATTCCGGATCTCCCAGGCGGATGAGCGCGTCAGCTGCGACGGCGCGTGTAGGGGTGCAGATGAGCGGGTTGATTTCAACCTCGATCCAGCTTTCGGTGTTGGCCGTGACGGCGGCCTCGACGGCGGCGATGGCCGCGTGAAGCGCTTTGCGTGAGATGCCGGGCCGTCCACGGTAGCCGTCGAAGACAGGTGCGATCCTGAGGCGCGCGAGCGCGCGGTCGATGTCATCCGGGGTGGCGGGTAGGAGGAGTGAAGCGCTGTCTGCTTGCAATTCCGTCAAGGTGCCGCCTTGAGCGAGGGTGAGGACGAAGCCATGCGCCGGGTCGCGGACCACGCCGACGAGGAGTTCGACGATGCCGCCTGTCACCATTTCCTCGACGAGAAACTCGGTGGCCGGCATGGCGCAGGCGGCGGTGCGCACGGCTTCGGGCGACAGGAGTGACAGGGCGACCAGCCCAGCCTCGGTTTTGTGTGCGGCCCCTTCACCTTTCAGGACCACAGGTCCGCCGATCTTGGATGCGGTCTTGGCGGCCGCTTCGGGAGAGGCTGCCTTTGCCGACTTAGGGATGTCGAGGCCGTGGGTCGCGAGGGCCGATTTTGCCTGGGCCTCTGACAGAACTGTGGTGGGCGTTGCCTGATCGGGCAGGAGAACGGGGTCCGGGGCAGGGCGGTTTTCGCCTGCGCGGGCCGTGGCGGCGATGGCCTCCAGCGCTTCGGTGATGCCGGACAGAGGCACAACGCCGTTCTCCAGAAGACGGAGGGCTACGGATTCGGGCATGGCCTCTGACAGGGTTGAGAGGACCGCGAGGGGTTGGCCTGACGCCTCTTTCGTTTCGATCGCCACATCGACCACCATATCCCAGCCCTCTGTCGTGCATCGGTCGTGCCGGGGGAAATCGAGAATGATGCAGGTCAGGGCCACCTCCGGGGACATCATCGCCCCGAAGGTGCGCGCGAGTGCGGGATGATTGCCCCAGATATATGTGTGATAATCCAACGGGTTGGCGAGGGCGACTTTGGGGCCGAGCGTGTCCCTCAATTCGCGAGACTGCGCCTCTGACAAGGGAGGGAAAGCGAGCCCGAGGGGCTTTGCCATATCGGCCATAAGACTGGCCTCGCCGCCAGAGCAGGAGACGGATGCGATCTTGTTAGAGGTCAGTGGCCCGGTGACGTGGAGGATCTTCAGGGCTTCGAGGAGGGCCGCAGGGTTGTGAACCTGCGCGATGTCGAGGCGGTCGAGAAGCGCCCGGGCGCCTGCGTCGGAGCCAGCGAGGGAACCGGTATGTGAGAGGGTGGCGGTTTGCGCGTGATCGGAGGACCCGACCTTCAGCGCGACGATGGGTTTGCCGAGGTCGCGTGCGGTTTGAGCGAGCGCTTCGAAGGCGCGGATGTCGTTCAGACCTTCGATGTGAAGGCCCAGGGCGGTGACGCGCGGGTCCTGAAGCGCGGCCTGGCCCAGTTCCGAGAGACCGGTTTGCGCCTGATTGCCCGCGGTCAGGATATAGGCCAGCGGGACGCCCCGCTCTTGCATCGTCAGATTGATGGCGATGTTCGAGGACTGTGTGATGATCGCGACGCCGGTCTCAACCCGTGTGGTCCCGTGCTGGTCGGGCCAGAGGGCCGCGCCGTCGAGCGCGTTGATGAAGCCATAGCAGTTGGGGCCGAGGATGGGCATGTCAGCGGCTGCTTCGATGAGCCGGTCCTGGAGCGCCGAGCCGTCGCCGAGTTCGGCGTCTGCTTCGCGGAAGCCGCTGGCAAAACAGACGGCGCCGCCAGCACCGCGCCCGGAGAGGGCCGATACGACTTCGATCGTTGTGGCTCGGTTGACGCCGATGAAGGCGGCGTCCGGGGCTTCGGGCAGGTCGGCCACGGTTGGGACAGTGGGGATGCCGCCGACGTCCGGTTTAGTTGGGTGGACGGTGAAAAGCTTTCCGTCATAGCCGATCTTCCTGCACTCTCGAACGACATTCGCGCACCAGTCGCCACCGCCAATGATGGCGATGGACCGTGGTCGAATGAGCCGGTCGAGGGGCCTCACGTCAGGCTCCGAGCGGGCGGAACAGATCGCGGCCGATGATGTGCCTCTGGATCTCTGACGTGCCATCCC
>CAWUIX010000406.1:0-3056 GCA_963922395.1 uncultured Rhodobacterales bacterium
TGCCGACCACGAGATTGTGCCGGTCCTGAATAAGATCGACCTGCCCGCGGCAGATGTGGACCGGGTGAGCGAACAGATCGAGGATGTGATCGGCATCGACGCCACCGACGCGGTCCAGATCAGCGCCAAAACCGGGATCGGCATTCCCGACGTGCTGGAGGCGATCGTTACGCGCCTGCCCGCGCCCGAGGGCAACCGCGACGCGCCCTTAAAGGCGATGCTCGTCGACAGTTGGTATGACCCCTACCTCGGCGTCGTCGTCATGATCCGCGTGATCGACGGGGTGATCCGCAAGGGCGACCAGATCCGCATGATGCAGACCGGCGCCCGCTACGGGATTGACCGGCTCGCGGTCCTGAAGCCCGAGATGCAGAACATCGCCGAACTGGGCCCCGGCGAGATCGGCGTTCTGACCGCCTCGATCAAACAGGTGCGCGACACCCGCGTGGGCGACACGATCACCCATGAAAAGAAACAGACCGACAGCCCCCTTCCGGGTTTCAAACCTGCGCAGCCCGTGGTCTTCTGCGGCCTCTTCCCGGTCGACAATGCCGAGTTTGAGGATCTGCGCGACGCCATCGACAAGCTCGCCCTGAACGACGCCTCGTTCAGCTACGAGATGGAGACGTCCGCCGCCCTCGGCTTTGGCTTCCGCTGCGGGTTCCTGGGCCTTCTGCACCTGGAGGTCATTCGCGACCGCATCGAACGCGAATATGACATCGACCTGATCACCACCGCGCCCAGCGTGATCTACCACGTCTTCCTCAAGGACGGGACGATGCGGGAGCTTCACAACCCCGCCGACATGCCCGACCCCACGATCGTCGACCACATCGAAGAGCCCCGCATCAAGGCCACGATTCTGGTCCCGGATGAGTATCTGGGCGATGTCCTGAAGCTCTGCCAGGACCGGCGCGGCATTCAGGAGGATCTGACCTATGCCGGCAGCCGGGCGATGGTGGTCTATGACCTGCCCCTGAACGAGGTTGTGTTCGACTTCTACGACCGCCTGAAATCGGTGACGAAGGGCTACGCCAGCTTCGACTATCAAATGCAGGGCTATCGCCAGGACAACCTGGTGAAGATGCAGATCCTGGTGAACGACGAACCGGTCGACGCGCTGTCCATGATGGTCCACCGCGACCGGGCGGAAATGCGCGGGCGGGCGATGTGCGAGAAACTGAAAGACCTGATCCCCCGCCACATGTTCAAAATCCCGATCCAGGCGGCCATCGGTGGCAAGGTGATCGCGCGAGAAACGCTGTCCGCGCTCCGCAAAGACGTGACGGCCAAGTGCTACGGCGGCGACGCGACGCGGAAGAAGAAGCTTCTGGAAAAGCAGAAGGCAGGGAAAAAGCGCATGCGCCAGTTCGGCCGCGTGGAGATCCCGCAGGAGGCGTTTATAAACGCTCTGAAGATGGATGGCTAAAGCCAGCCATCTTCAGAGCGGGTGGGAGTAAGCGATTGGCCGCAGGGCAATTGCGGGCCCACGCCGTTGCTACAGTATGAAACGCTGGCCACACACTAAAGGTGGATGGGTTGAACCTCTGATTATAGGTCCAATGCGGTCTGGTTCGTCGGTGAAACTGGAAAGATACCCAGCAGCTGCCACGTTTGTGGTCTTTTGGCTAAATTACCAAGAGCGAGCACAAGACCTCTCTTCACGTAGTCGTCACAGTAAGTGTTTTTCAAATGCTGCAATACCTCATTCTCCGCATACGTTTGCGACAGATTGAAGAAAGCAGCAGATGTCTCCCAATCCGCGCAAGTCTTGTTGCGTTGTTTGCCGTCCCCATCCTTGAAGTGCATTGTAAACTTGAATGGACATGGTTCTAGAACGTCCAACTCCTTATCGAACATCAAATACTGGCGCGCTTGCCTTTCATACTCGTCGCGCAGTTTGTCGATTTCGTCGACTGTACGACGTTTCCACGAGAAATCGACATCGGTGGGTCGTATCGCGGTCAGGGATCTACCGAGTGAAATGGCCTCTTCCTCGGAAGCTATAATCGCAGGATTGACTAGGTTACTGCGCTTCTCAGAATTCCCTATGTATTCAGCAACCGCGATGCTCTCTTCATGAACGCGGCAACTCTCGATTCGATTGTCCGAGGTTGGCTTGGAGTATTCGAACTCCACAACGTTCCATCGCTTGAAAACTTGACCCTCGCCCAGTTGCCTAAAGCGTATGGGGAACAAGCGCTTCCAATGCCCAAAACTGTCTAAGCCGGCGCAGCACACCGTTTCCGAATGCTTCCTACTCGGCTGCGGTAGCGCCTTGACGAGGATTGTAACGCGGGATTTTGAACTCATTTCTTAGATACATTTCGGGTCTGTCTGAGACCAAGTTGTATACGGAGAAGCCGATGTAGGCAGCTTCATCCGCGATGTAAGAGCGGTGGCAAAGGTCAGCACATCGCTCGAAGCAAAGCATGCAGGTTGCACGAACTTTTGCAACCTCTAGTAGATTATTAAGAGCAACCTGAGCGTCTTCAGTGCCAAGATGCGAGCGATAAACCTCTTCGAATTTCTCGTAGTCGCCGCTGCGTGCCGCTTCGCGTCCCGCCTTGGGATCGCCGAGGTCTCGAAAATGCATATACTCGATGCCCACGTCCCCCAATGCCAACGCAAGAGGTGTCTTAGATAGTCCTTTCTTTCTTGAGAGCGGTAGTTCACGGACGTCCGCCAGAACCTCTACACCCACGTTCAGTAGGGTCTCGATAAGATTCTCGGCATCGCTGCCCTCGTAACCAATTGGGAAAAGACGCATGGGGTACCTCCTACCGCCTTTAGAATCGAGGTTGCTGATCCACGCAAGTTTTGAGTTGGTAGGGGTTGATGTTTGGTGAGTATCGAACACAACGCTTGCTGTTTCGGTGAGGGCTGCCGGGAGATTGTGCTCTGCCGATATCCTCGCAACCATTCATTATAGCGGACGACGAAAGTCCACTAGAGACCGTTTGTATTCACCCACCCCCGCGCGAACAGCGGCGGAGCCGCCTCGCGATCGCCAGACCGCCCCCCCGGGCTGGCGATTTGCAACCGACGGGCGCTCC
>CAWUIX010000407.1:0-3055 GCA_963922395.1 uncultured Rhodobacterales bacterium
GTTCTCGGCCATGGCGATTGCTGGCCGGGCCGTGGCCGATGTGCACGATACCTTCGAGATGATGCTTTTCCGTTCCCTCGTCGGAGTGGTCCTCGTGGTTGTCATTGCTGCGGCACTGGGCACGTTGAAGGAGATCTCGCCGCGCCGGATGGATCTTCATATCACGCGGAACATTTTTCACTTCGCCGGGCAAAACCTTTGGTTCTACGCCGTCACAGTGGTTCCCTTGGCGCAGGTCTTTGCCCTTGAATTCACCTCTCCGATCTGGGTGACGCTCCTCGCCCCGTTCCTCTTAGGAGAACGCCTTACGCGCACACGGGTCCTGGCCGGCGTAATCGGCTTCGCAGGGGTGCTCTTGGTGGCGCGACCCGGGGCAGAACCTCTTTCCCCTGGCATCCTTCTTGCCGCCCTTTCCGCCGTGTGCTTCGGCGCAACCTTTATCTGCACGAAGCTCCTGACACGCGTCGCGTCCATCACCTGTATCCTGTTCTGGCTGACCGTCCTGCAAGTCGGTCTGGGCGTGGTCTTCGTGTTCTGGGACGGCACAGTGACCTACCCGACCTGGGAGACGCTGCCATGGCTCGCCCTGATCGGTTGTGCGGGCCTCTTCGCCCATCTTTGCGTGACCAACGCGCTTGCCATCGCGCCGGCGACCATCGTGGTTCCGCTCGATTTCCTACGCCTTCCGCTGATCGCCGTGGTCGGAATGGTCTTCTTTGACGAAGCCTTGGATGCCTTTGTCATCGTCGGCGCCCTCGTCATCTTTGCCGCGAACTACCTCAACATCTGGACTGAGGCGCGCCGCGTAACAGATTTGTGACGCTGCGTCGCGAAACATAGGATTACGCTGGGTCAAAATTGACCTGCCCCCTTAGGGCCCTGTTTATGCGCCGCCAAAGGTGGCGACAGGACAAGTGTTTGGGAGGATCCATGTCGAGACAGGTTTATGCATTGGCGACCGCATGTGTGGTTGCCGCCGGATCGGCAAGCGCAGGCGGAATTGAGCGGACGACACAGTCGGTGGCGCCTCTCTTTAAGGAGGGGAGATACTTGGAGTTCTCCATCTCCGGCGCATCACCCGATGTGACGGGTGTGGGCGTGGCTCTGACACCGGGCGCTGAATCCGGCGACATCCTGGAGTCCTTCCTGCAGTTTGGAGCCGCCTATAAGGCCGATCTGAACGAAACCTGGTCCTACGCCATTATCGTCGATCAACCCTATGGCGCAGACATCGCCTACCCTGCCGGAACCGGTTACTTCGGCGCGGATTCGACCGCAGAACTCCGCTCCTACGCCATAACGGGCCTCCTGCAATACAACATGCCATCACGCGTGAGCGTGTACGGCGGTGTCCGGGTTCAGTCCCTCGAGGCGGAAGCAGACATTCCATTTGGGGGCCTCTACACTGCGAACGCCGAACGGGACTGGGGCGTTGGATACGTCGTGGGTGTAGCCTACGAGAAGCCGGAAATCGCCCTGCGTGTTTCGCTGACCTACAACTCTGAAGTGGAGCACGAGCTGGCCACCACGGAATTCGGTGTTCTCACCTCAACGACGGTCGTGAACACGCCGGACTCGCTCAATCTGGAGTTCCAGACGGGTGTAGCAGAGGACACACTCCTCTTTGGCTCGATCCGCTGGGTGGACTGGTCAGAATTCACCCTCGACCCGATCCAGTGGAATACCCTTGTGACCGGCGGCCGTCCGCTTGTGAGCTACGGCGGGGATTACGTGACTTACACCGTGGGCCTGGGTCGGCGCCTCAACGAAAACTGGTCGGTGGCCGGAACGCTCGGCTATGAGACCGAGGTGAACGCGCTGACCACAAACCTTGGGCCCACCGACGGCTATTGGTCTGCGGGCGTGGCCGCGACCTACACCATCAACAATGTCGAAATCACCGGCGGCCTCCGCTATGTCGACATCGGCAATGCGGCGACGCAGGTCGGTGCGCCAATTCCCGGCGGCCTTTTTGAAGATAACCACGCCCTTGCGGCGGGACTCCGCGTCGGCTTTTCGTTCTAAGCGAAGATCCGACCCGGGACCTGGGCCCTGCCAATTGGCAGGGCCTTTCTCTTTTCAAAACCTCAATCAGGCGAAATGCGCCGCCACCTCACGGCGGTGTGGTCTGTCTCTGTGCTCCCACACGTAGAGGCCTTGCCAAGTTCCCAAGCGCAGCTTCCCAGAAGCGACCGGGATCTGAAGAGAGACCGGAAGATGCGCGGCCTTGATGTGTGCGGGCATGTCGTCTGGCCCTTCATACGTATGACGCAGATAGGCCATCTCTGGTGCATCCGAACGAGGAACGAAGCGCTGAACCCAGGCTTGCAGGTCCCTCTGAACATCCGGATCGGCGTTCTCCTGGATCAAAAGCGATGCCGAGGTGTGCCGGATGAGGAGCGTCAAAAGACCCTCTTCTACCCCCTGGTCGCGCAACCATGCGCGCACGTCTTCCGTGAACTCGTAAAGGCCCGCCCCGGCGGTCTGCAGGACAAATGTTGTCTGCATCGCTAGGGTCAGAGCTCGAGCCCGCCTTCGGGGATATCGAGGGGCGGTTCCTCCACCGGCTGCCTGCGCCGAATGATGATGTCCCCATTGGGCAGGATCTCCGGTGGATGATATGCCCCCAGATCACCAATCTGATCCCGAAACGCCTCTAGCGACGGTCCGAACTGGCCCATGAGTTCTTCAAACAACAGGCGCGCGCCCTGATCTATCAGGCCCAGGCCCTCGCTCAGATCGCTTTCCTCGGCAACCGCCGGCGTCGCCAGGGCAAGACACAGGATGATGGATAAGCGTCTCATATGGGGGACTATACCTGAAACTCCGCCGAAAATCTAAGCTTCGAGCGCAAGATCGAGCGTGACTGGAAAATGATCGGACGCCGTCAGCAGCGCAGCCCGCAGGTCCTCGTTCGCATAGCACGCCGCGTCGTCGAACGGGTGCCAGATGCGCCAGCGCTTTGCCCGACCCTTCAGATCTGGCGAAACCATAACGTAATCAAGCAAGGTCTGCATCCAGCGCCGCTCGTCGGCCATCCAGAATCGGGCCGTCG
>CAWUIX010000408.1:0-3051 GCA_963922395.1 uncultured Rhodobacterales bacterium
GCCCGGGAAGGGGTGATGGAGTTCCTCCTGATCAACCACCCGCTCGATTGTCCGATCTGTGACCAAGGCGGAGAGTGCGACCTGCAGGATCAGGCGATGGCCTATGGCGTGGACTTCTCGCGCTTCCGCGAGCCAAAACGGGCCGTTGATAATATGGATCTGGGCCCGCTGGTGGGCACATCGATGACGCGCTGCATCTCGTGCACGCGGTGCGTTCGGTTCATTACGGAAGTGGCCGGGATGCCAGAGCTTGGGCAGACGGGCCGGGGCGAGGATGCGGAGATCACGTCCTATCTTGGTCAGACCCTCGATAGCGAGCTTCAGGGGAACATTATCGATCTGTGCCCTGTTGGGGCGCTGACATCGAAGCCTTATGCGTTCACGGCGCGGCCCTGGGAGCTGACGAAGACAGAAACCATCGATGTGATGGATGCGCTTGGGTCCAACATCCGGGTGGACACCAAGGGGCGCGAGGTGATGCGGATCATGCCGCGGAACCATGATGGCGTGAACGAGGAATGGCTGGCCGACCGGTCGCGTTTCGTCTGGGACGGGCTCCGGCGGCAGCGGCTGGACAAGCCGTACATCCGCGAGAACGGCAAGCTGCGGCCGGCGAGTTGGGGCGAGGCTCTCTCGGCTGCTGCCACGGTGATGCAGGGCAAGAGCGTTGCGGGGCTTGTGGGGGATCTGGCGCCTGTTGAGGCGGCCTTTGGTTTGAAACAGCTGGTCGAGGGCCAGGGTGGACGCGTGGAGTGCCGCGTGGATGGGGCTGAGCTGCCGGCCGGGAACCGGTCGGGTTATGTCGGCACGGCGTCGATCGAAGATATCGAGAGCGCCGAGGCGATCATGCTGATCGGGTGCAATCCTAGGGTGGAGGCGCCGGTTCTGAATGCGCGCATCCGCAAAGCCTGGCTCAAGGGCGCCAAGGTTGGGCTTGTCGGCGAAGCCGTCGATCTCACATACGATTACTTCCACCTCGGCACGGGACCAGAGGGATTGAAGACGCTCAATGCGGGCGACAAGTCGGATGCCTTGTCGCGCGATACCTTCGTAATCGTAGGCCAGGGTGCGCTCTGTCGTGACGATGGCGCCGCAGTCCTTGCGGAAGCCATGGCATTTGCCGAGGCCACGGAATCGTAGTTTCTTGTTCTGCACACGGCGGCCGGGCGGGTTGGCGCGATGGACGCAGGCTGCACCACGGACGGTGGCGTTGGCGCGGCACTGGATGGGGCAGAGGTCGTCTATGCGCTTGGCGTGGACGAGATCGACATGCCGGACGGGGCCTTTGTGATCTATCAGGGCAGCCACGGGGATCGGGGCGCCCATCGCGCGGATATCATTCTTCCGGGTGCGGCTTACACCGAAGAGCAGGGGCTTTTTGTGAACACCGAAGGCCGACCGCAGCTTGCCCTGCGCGCGGGGTTCCCGCCGGGGGATGCGAAAGAGAACTGGGCGATCCTCAGGGCCCTGTCGGCAGAGATGGGGGCGACCCAGCCCTGGAACAGCTTGGCCGAGCTGCGGCAAGCGCTGGTCGAGGCGGTGCCACACCTGAAGATGATCGATCAGGTGCCGGAGAATGCGTGGGAGGCAGTATCGGGTGGCACGATGGGAGAGGCCGATTTCGCGCCTGCCGTCGAGAAGCATTACCTGACGAACCCGATCCTCAGGGCATCGGAAGTGATGGGCGAGCTGACCGCGATGGCGGCGGCGCGCGCGACACCGGATCTGGCGGCGGAGTGAGCCCCTGGATGTGGACGGTGAGCGTGGCAGCGACGGGAGTTTCCATGGCGGTCGCGGGATGCGGCAGTCCGGGGAACATCACGCCGGGTGTTGGTTTGGCAGAGGCCAGTTTTCTGACCGATGACCTGTTGCAGGTGACCGTTCCGGTCACCGGTGACCCGTCGCGCCAGACGTTGCGCATGATCACGGACTGTGCCGCGGCTGAGGCCGTTTTGCTGCGCGACGCCGGTTTTGCGCGACATGTCCGCACGGCGATGGTCGAAGAGGGTGGTAACCGCCGCGCGGATGCGGTTTACAGCGTGTCAAAAGAAGTGCCACGCGGGAATTTTGTGCTCGACGTGGCCGTGCAGGCCGAGGCCTGCCGGGAACTGGAAGAAGCTGGGGTGACTGCGAATTATGGCTGAGTTCCTGACAACGCCTTTGGGCATTGCCGTGACCGTGATCGTGCAGTGCCTTATGGTCATTGCCTTTGTGATGGTTTCGCTTCTGTTCCTTGTCTACGGCGACCGCAAGATCTGGGCCGCAGTCCAGATGCGCCGGGGCCCTAATGTTGTGGGCGCTTTCGGCCTTTTGCAGACGGTTGCGGACGCGTTGAAATACGTGGTCAAGGAAATCGTCATTCCGGCCGGTGCGGACCGTACCGTGTTTATGCTGGCGCCGATGATTTCATTCGTGCTGGCGCTGATCGCCTGGGCCGTGATCCCGTTCAATGATCGCTGGGTTCTGGCGGATCTGAACGTTGCGATCCTTTATGTCTTCGCCATCTCCTCGCTTGAAGTTTATGGCGTGATTATGGGGGGATGGGCGTCGAACTCGAAGTATCCGTTCCTTGGGTCGCTCCGGTCCGCGGCGCAGATGATTTCCTACGAAGTCAGCCTTGGCCTGATCATCATCGGGATCATCATCTCCACGGGTTCGATGAACTTTGGCGAGATCGTTAGAGCTCAGGATACCGACTGGCATTTCTTTGGCTGGTACTGGCTGCCGCATCTGCCGATGGTGGCGCTCTTCTTCATCTCTGCGCTGGCGGAGACGAACCGACCGCCCTTTGACCTGCCGGAAGCGGAATCCGAGCTCGTGGCGGGGTATCAGGTGGAATATTCCTCGACCCCGTTCCTGCTGTTCATGGCCGGCGAATACATCGCGATCTTCCTGATGTGCGCGCTGATGAGCCTGCTCTTCTTCGGAGGCTGGCTGTCGCCCATTCCGGGGCTGCCCGATGGGGCGCTTTGGATGGTCGCGAAGATGGCGTTCTTCTTCTTCCTCTTCGCGATGGTGAAGGCGATCACGCCGCGCTACCGCTATGACCAG
>CAWUIX010000409.1:0-3042 GCA_963922395.1 uncultured Rhodobacterales bacterium
CGCGGTGTGCCTCGGCAATATCTGCCGCTCTCCCACGGCCGAAGCGGTCCTGCGCGCGCGGGCCGACGCCGCCGGTCTGAACTTTGTACTGGACAGCGCGGGAACCGGGGACTGGCACCTGGGGCACCCGCCCTATCCGCCCGCCATCGAAGCCGGGGCAGGGCGGGGATACGACCTGTCGCCCCTGCGCGCCCGCCAGGTCACGCGCGCCGATTTCGACACCTTCGACCTCATCCTGGCAATGGACCACTCGAACCACCAGACGCTGGAACGGATGCGCCCCAGAGGCAACGAAACGCCCGTGCGCCTGTTTCTCAGCTACGCGGCGACAGTTACGGAAACAGAGGTGCCCGACCCCTATTACACAGGGGATTTCGACACAGCGCTCGATCTGATCGAAGCCGCCTCAGACGGCCTGATCGCTCAGCTGCAGAACGCCTCGGCCATCGCGCCGAAGGCCCGGTAACGCTCCCAGAACACCTCATGCTGGCGCCGGTCCGACATGCGGATCTCTTCGCTCTTGTCGGGGTCGCTGAAAAAGCTCGCCGCAAGCCTCTGGTCCTGATTGCTCAGGGTCCGATCCGCCGCCTGCTGAATGCAGGTGCAGGTCCGCACGTCGCCCGCGCGCTCCGCCTTCAGACATGCGTTTCGAATGGTGTTTGCCTGTAGGGGCAGGGCCACACACGCAAGCGCGCAGGCCATCACAATGGTCTTCATACCGCTCTCCGCCTTCTGCCCGGAACCGTGTTCGGTTCTCGTTATGGGCGAATCATGCCAGAGCCGGGGTTAAGGATCAACAAAACAAAGGAATTTCTTTACTTCGGGGGCGTCAGCGTCGGATCTCGAAACCCGAAAGGCCCTCTGCGGCCGTGTCCGTGGCTTCGACCGTGAGGACCTGCGCAAATCGCGGACCCTCGCGCATCGCCTCCACCATGGACGTCACCACTTCCTCCGACCCTTCCAGATGCGCCTCAACCGACCCATCCGTCCGATTGCGCACCCAGCCTGCGATCCCCCGCGCCAGTGCGGCATCCCGGGTCCAGGCGCGGTAGGCCACCCCTTGCACCCGGCCTGTCACAATGACCCGGACCGAGGCGCTCACGGCAGAACGCCTCCGTCCTCCAACCAGCGCCGGTGCCCCGCATCCGGCAGGATCTTTGCCATCTGCTCCCGATAAAGCGCCAGATCCTTGTCCGTGAGCTTGCCCTGCCAATCTCCGGTCGCACCGGACCGAAAGAAATCCGCATCCTTCTCCCAAAACCCGGTGCCGCCCTCCGGCGCATATTGGGTCGCGGCCTTCCGCATCGCGTCGAACCCTGTCGCCGCGGCAATGGCCTCGATCTGCGCCGCGCTCACCGCGATCCCCAGATCACGGGCGAGACCAGCAACAGCCGACCGTCCATCCCTCCGCATATCCGCGTAATGCCGCACCACCAGTTCCGGCAGGCGGCCCGACAGGACCGTCTCTGTCAGATGCGTGCTCATCGTGATAATCGAATCCCGGTCAAAGTCTTCGGGCGGCGCGTCATAGGTCATAAACCCGTGCAACGCCTCGGGCACAGGTGCCCGCATCGCATGATCCTCGCGCCCCTTCATGTTGAAAGCATGGCTTCGGAGCGAGAAAAACACGTCCAAGGGATGGCGGTAAACCGCGACCACACTCACACCGTCCCAGACCGGAAACCCATCCGCCGGGGTATGCGTCTTCACCACGCGCCGCCCGCTTTGCGCCGCGAGGTTCGCCGCAACCGTCTCCGCATCCCCCAGATCGCAATCGACCCAGGGCGACAGAACGCCGATCTTGTCCGGCAGGTCCGGCCCGCCATGGAGCAGCATTGCGATCATCGTCTGGGTCCAGGTCGTTCCGCACTTCGACGGCGTGCAGACCAGGATATCGCCCCGCCGCGGCACCCACGTCGCCCAGCGTTCAGGACGCGTCATCGACCCGCTATAGATCCGCTTGGGCGGTGCCAGGATGGGGGCGGCCTCTTCCATAGCGCATCATTGGCACCCGAAGCCTCAGATGACAACGAAAGGCCGGTTTCCGTTTCCCGCGCCCCTGCGCTACACATCAAAAACGGATATCGGCGCAAAGGGGAGGGCGCGATGACCGATCTGATCCTCTACGATCACCGCAGTTCGATCTGCTCGCAAATGGCGCGGCTGGCACTTGTCGAGAAAGGCCTCGCCTTCGAACGTCGCCAGGTCGACATCATGGAAACGAACGAACAGTTCGAACCGTGGTACATCGCCCTGAACCCCAAAGCCGTCGTGCCGACGCTGGTGATCGGCGAGGAGGTCGTCACCGACACGATCCACATCGTCAACCGGGTGCAGACCTTCGACGGCCCGGACCTCTCCGGCGACGGCAACACCGCAGACTGGCTGAAGGCCATCATGGCGCTCCACTACGGCGTGCTCCTCTACCGCAACCGGCTCGACCCTGACGGCACCGCCCCACAGATCGTCGCTCGCGGCGCTTACCTCGCCAAACTTTCTGCCGAACGCCCCGAACTCGCCGAGCTCCTGGAGGGCCGCCTCGCCGGGAACGCCCGCTTCCAGGCCCTCCTTCGCGATCCCGAAGGGATTGACACCCACCTCACCGCCACCCGTGCCCTGATCGACCGGATGGCCGCCGCCCTGGCCGACACCCCCTACCTCAGCGGTGACCGCTACTCCCTGGCCGACTGCTTCGCCACAGCCGCGCTCGCCCGCTTCACCATCCACCAGCTCTCCCCCTGGTGGGAGGGCACGGCCCTTGAAGACTACTACACCCGCATGAAAGCCCGCCCGAGTTTCGCGGCGGCAGAGGTCGTGGAGACAGGGACCGAGCGGGATCTTTGACGCGCTCACGCGCCTGAGCGAGGCGCCATGTCAGATCCGCGCGGTCCCCCCTCGACAACCCCCGCTTTCCCCTCCATATCCTCGCCCATGACCGACCTGCGCCATATCCGCAATTTCTCCATCGTCGCCCATATCGACCATGGGAAATCGACGCTTGCCGACCGGCTCATTCAGATGACCGGGACCGTGGCGGAGCGG
>CAWUIX010000410.1:0-3041 GCA_963922395.1 uncultured Rhodobacterales bacterium
TTGGTGTCTACGCCGAAGTCATAGAGGGCGGGCCAATTCGCGCAGGCGACCAGGTCTCCGTGCCTGCATGACCACCCTTCCCTTCCCCGTTGCCGAACCGGACGAGTCTGCCCTCGACGTTGGCGCGAGCCTTTTCCGCAAGCCCACCGACTTCCTGAAAGGCGTCGTCGCAATGGACGGCCTCCCACCGGGCGACCGGATCGAGGTGTGCTTTGCGGGACGGTCGAATGTCGGGAAGTCCACGCTGATCAACGCACTAACAAACCGGCGCGCCCTCGCGCGCGCATCAAACACGCCGGGGCGCACGCAAGAGATCAACTTCTTCACCCTGAGCGACACCCACTACCTCGTCGATCTGCCGGGATATGGGTTTGCGAATGCCCCGGTCGCCGTTGTGAAGAAATGGCAAACGCTCCTGAAAGCCTATCTCGCCGGGCGTCCGAATCTTCGCCGCGCGTTTGTCCTGATCGACGCACGACATGGGATCAAACCGGTCGACCAGGAAATTCTGGGTCTCCTTGATAAGGCTGCGGTGCCTTTTCAAACGGTCCTCACCAAAACGGACAAAGTGAAAGAAAAGGATCGGGATCGCGTTCTTGCCCAAGTGCGTGCCGCCCTCCAATCTCACGCGGCTGCCTATCCCGAGATCATTCTCACCTCGTCAGAGAAGGGTATCGGAATTGACACGCTCCGCGCCGTGATCGCAGGCTTGGAGTAGCCCGCTCCCGACACAGGCTTGAGCCTGATCGCCCGAAGGCCTAACAGGGGGCCGGAGACGATGAACATGAAACCCAGGGATATGACACGCGACTGGATCGCCACTGCCCGGACATTGTCCGAGGCGCTCCCCTATCTACAGCGCTACGACGGAGCCACGGTCGTTATCAAGTTTGGCGGCCACGCCATGGTCGATGACAGCGCGATGGAAGGATTCGCCCGTGACGTTGCGCTCATGCAGCAGGTGGGCGTCAAACCGGTCATCGTCCACGGCGGCGGCCCCATGATCAACGAGATGCTGGACCGCCTTTCGATCCCGTCTGAGTTCGTCAACGGCAAACGCGTTACCGACGCCGAGATGGTCAAGGTGGTCGAGATGGTGCTGTCTGGAAGCGTCAACAAGCGCGTGGTCCAGGCAATCGGCGCTCAGGGCGGCCAGGCAGTGGGCCTTTCAGGCAAAGATGCCGGGCTGATGATCTGCGAGCAAACCCATCCAGATCTGGGTTTTGTCGGCACCCCTGTTGAGATCAATGACGCGTTTCTCCGCGACCTGGGTGACAAAGAAACCATCCCCGTAATCGCACCGATCGGCCTCGGGCGCGACGGCGAAACCTACAACGTGAACGGCGACACTGCCGCGGGCGCCATTGCAGCTGCGCTGAAAGCGGACCGCCTCTTGCTCCTGACAGACGTCGCCGGTGTAAAGAGCGCGAATGGGGAGGTCGTCACGGAACTTACCCCCGATCAAATTTCACAGATGACACAGAATGGGACCATCGCGGGCGGTATGATCCCGAAAACCGAGACGGCCCTGGATGCCATCAATGGTGGCGTCCGCGCCGTCGTAATCCTGGACGGGCGTGCGCCCAACGCCTGTCTCCTCGAGCTTTATACCGAACACGGGGCCGGCAGTCTGATCCGGGCACCGCAATGACGTATGCGGCGCTCCTCTCCCAGGTCCACGCCGCACAACTCGACATCTTCGGCGCGTTTCATCCGGAACCCCAGGACAGGGCCCCGGAGAAGACTGGCACGCTCCTACTTCTGGGCCCGGACGAGCCGGGTTTCTGGGCAAACATTACCCAAAGCCCGGAATGGGCGGATGGCACACCCAATGCCATTGATCGATGGTCTACCCGGGTTGTGACAGCGCTTGCCGCCGAAATGGGCGGCCAACCGATCTTTCCCTTCTCCGGCCCGCCATGGCATCCCTTCATTGCATGGGCAAAACGCTCGGGTCGCGCATGGGAAAGCCCTGCAACGTTGCTGGTACACGATCGCGCGGGTCTCATGGTGTCCTACCGTGGTGCAATTGCGCTGAAAGACGCGATTAATCTTCCGGAAACGAAGGCTCGTCCCTGCGACACCTGCGTGGACAAACCATGCCTTTCCGCCTGTCCAGTCAACGCGCTCACGCCAAATGGATATGACATTCCGGGCTGTAAGGGCTATTTATCCACAAGGGAGGGGAAAGAAAGCTGCATGAGCATGGGGTGTGCTGTGCGGCGTTCCTGCCCCCTTTCATTTGAGTATGGACGCCTTCCGGCCCAATCGGCCTACCATATGAGCCATTTTGCATGAGCCTTAAACTCATACTGACGCGGCACGCAAAATCGAGTTGGAGTGATCCGACGCTCGAAGACTTCGACCGCCCCCTAAACGGCCGGGGTCGTCGTTCCGCGACGGCAATCGGTCAATGGCTGACCGAGAATGACCACGTGCCCGGCGAAATCGTCCACTCTGGCGCGCGCCGCACCGTCGATACGTGGTCCGGGATCTCCGCAGAGCTTCCAGATCACGCCGCAATGCGATCAGATCCCGCCCTCTATCACAGCAGCGCCCCATCTCTTCTCGCGGTCCTGAGAGGCCTCAGCGCGCAGACCGGCATGATCATTGGGCACAACCCGGGCATTGCCGAGTTTGCCGATCAGATTGTTGCGGACCGTGTCGATCATCCCCGGTTCGGTGACTTTCCGACCTGCGCAACCGCGATCATCGCATTCGATGCGAACAAGTGGAGCGATGTCGATTGGGGCCAGGGAGAATTGTTGGACTTTATACTCCCACGAGAGCTTCTCGACTGAAAAAGCCCTGGCCAAACGACCAGGGCTTCCTCATTCCTAAACGATCCCTGATCAGTGGCCTAGAATCTGGCTCAGGAACAGCTTCGTCCGGTCGCTCTTTGGGTTGCCAAAGAACTCTTCCGGCTCGTTCTGCTCCACGATCTGACCGGCATCCATAAAGATCACACGGTTCGCTACCTGCCGCGCAAAGCCCATCTCGTGGGTCACGCAGAGCATCGTCATGCCCTCTTCCGCGAGCTC
>CAWUIX010000411.1:0-3014 GCA_963922395.1 uncultured Rhodobacterales bacterium
GAACACGCAAAATGGGACGCCGACCTAGCCGACGACCGCGCAACCGTGCGCGAGGCGGTGAGCCGCAAGGAGAGTGCTTGATGCCCACGATCCTAAAGATCAACCCGAAAAGAGTTGTGCGGTTCGATGGGTTTATGACTCTGTCCGGTTGGCACACGGGACGGGGTCAAACCCACCTCTAGCGAAAGCCAGGAACTGGCGCGACTTTCCAGTAGCCGTGACAGCCGGAGCTGGGGGAGGTTCGGCTGATCGTTGGCAGCGTGCTATTCACTGGTTTGCGCGAAACTAGACGTTCGCCAGTTGAGTGTATTGGGTACGATCCGCGGAAGACGCTCTTATGTGAATGATTGGCTCGAATCACCGTTTCTAACCCCAACTGGATATTCTGTTCGGTATTCTGGCGTGTGAAATCGGTAGTTCTCGAACACTGGGGCCACACGGGCTGTCCGGCCGATGTGCATCGTGCAATCGGCCGGCCTGACGGTCAGTCAGAGAGGGTGGTCTTGGGCTTTCTTGGTTCGCGATCGCGCGCCTGTGCTGAGCCGCTGACCATGACGCTGGTCAATTTTATATCCGTCAAGCCGCCGATACCGGCCTCGATCTTGTTCAGATCGTCCTCTGTGAGCTCTTCCGGATCGGTATGTTCTTTTTCCGTAGTCATTTTCCATTTCCTTTCGCAAGTTGGTTTCCTGCGGGTGCTCTATTTACTTGCCGAACGTTCTGACCAACTCCCGTAGCAATCCGCTCCGGAGTGGCGTGATCGCCGTCTCAAGACTATTCCTTCGGCTCGACATGGACCTGCGCAAAGTTCAAGGTGACATTTTCTTCATAGGCAGCGTCGTCGCCAGCTGTCTGCTTGGTCAGCGCACCGCCACTGTCGGGGCCTTTGCACGTGTACATGATTTCCACCATCTTGGTCGCGGCACCCGCCTGCACATCATCCAAGTCACGTTCGTTCAGAGTTTCCGGTTTACTGGATTTGGTCATTTCATCCTCCTTGAGTTTTGGTAGATCGGGTGGGCGCTAGATTCTCACACCCTGGGGCGTGAGCGGCCCCGTTGGGACGCCTAGCCGCCTGAGCCGGCAACAGAGGCTTTTGCTGCACCAATGGTCCGAGTCCTCATCGCGCCGATGCTGCGCTGCGCGGCCTCTCGGGCCGGAAGGTTGCTGGAAAACGATGCGATGTCCGACCACCCCTGGTGGTTAGTATCCGTACCGCCCTGGATCTGGTCGAGCATCTCGTCCGAGACCACTTCGGGTTCGCGTTTCTTGTTTGTCATGTCATCCTCCTTCTCTGTGGGTAGGTCGCGCCTGCCCGCGCAGCGGACGTGCTATCCCGGCTCTGTACGTTTACTTGATCTCTTCCCAGTTCAGCGTCAGGGACAGATTCTCCAATCCGGTGCCACTGGTCCCGGCCCCAGGGCGAGACGGTCGTGACGGCTTTGGCTTCGACGTGCTACCGTCATCGGGTTCGCACTGAGAATGTGAAGGCGCGCCTCCAGCTGCGGCGTCCAGCGCTTCGTCCTCGAGGAACATCGGCCCCTCTGCTTCAGATTGGCTCGCCGTCTTCTGACGGTTGGATGTCTTGGACATTTTGTTTCCCTTGGGTTGCGTGTGGCGAAACGAAAAAGTCTCCACCGCTCGCCGTTTCCACGTGTCTGCGACTTGAGTTTCAGCGGGGTCTGCTCCATCCGAAGCCAACTATTCGTTCTGGCCCTCCGAGCGTTCAACCACGCCAGAGCGTCTTCGCCGGAAGTTCAAGCCTCACCTTCCTCCACGCTCCACTGCGTGGGCTTTTTCATGATGTCCCGCTTGCTGCCTGATGGAGCCGATGGCCGCGATGGCCGTGGGTTCGAGCTGCCGCTGTCATCGGGTTCGCATTGTGAGTGCGACGGCGCGCCTCCAGCCGCTGTTTCCAGTTCGTCGTCCTTAAGGACAACCGGCCCCTCAGCTTCAGATTGGCTCGCGGTCTTCTGACGGTTGGATAACTTGGACATGTTCTTCTCCTCTTGAGTGGATTTGGTGGGGTCGAGATGAGCACTGATTCAGGAACTTGCCGTCCAGTGTGAAGCGGATCAGCCGCTGGGCCATTCGATGCACTCGCCTGTGCTTTCACGGCAGAGCAGAAAGTTGCCAGCGGCGTCGACGACCGGTTCGATATCGCCTTTCGTGGCATCGTCCGAAGTTGCAGAGGTCAGCTTGGGCAGGCCGGAGGCGTCGTGATCCGCCTGCGGATAGCTGAAGACCGTATCATCAGCAGTGTTCGACGCATGGGGGACGGAAGCGTCGGTCGTCGTCGCTGCGACTACCACTTCCAAGCCGGCTGCGCCCTCTAGAAATACGAAGCTGTCGTCGGTCTTGAACGAAGTTCTCATCTTGTAGCTCCTTCATGCTGAGTGATTTGTCATGGCAGCAAGCTACGCCCCGGTTCGGGTTTCTTGGATCCGCCAGATGCGGTAATCTGGTTGCTGCAAATGCAGTATTTTGCCTGGACGCCTCTTGCAGATGCTGGATTGTCAGGTGCGGAGATGGATCAATGGAAGAGGCGCAGGGTGTCGCCGCACTGAGCACGAGAGAGCTTGAGATCGCGCAGGCATACTCTCATGGGGCCAAGTACCGGGAAATCGCCGAACACCTGTTCATCGCGCCTTCGACCGTGCGCACCCACCTGTCGACGATCTATAGAAAACTGGGGGTCTCCTCGAAACTGGCTCTCTTTCAGGCGCTGGAGGTCGACCGGCGCTCGCAACCCCTTGCCGAGGACGGTGACGCTGCCCTGGAGCCGGGAGTCTTTTTGATGAAGCGACCATGTCGGGAGACGATTTCATCGTAAATCGACGTTAAGAGGAGGGACTTGTCTAGCTTGGTCTTGAGGGTACGGTATTCGTCGACTTTGGAGCGAATCAAGTCTTGGAATTTCTTGTTTCCTGGGAACTTGTAAGCTCCCTTGCCACGGCCACAGAGAACATCGTCAGGTCCAATTTGGTAGTCTTTCGGGAGGGCACCGCTGACTT
>CAWUIX010000412.1:0-3010 GCA_963922395.1 uncultured Rhodobacterales bacterium
GCTCCAGTGGTCTTTCTGGGCCGCCTGAACGCCTATGCGGCAAAGGACATGTGCTGGATCGATGATGTGCGCGGTATTCATCGCCCATACTCCGACTTCCCCCAGGTCTTCGAGCCGATTGTCGGACGCGCCAGCCGGATCGGCCTGATCGGCAAGAACATCCTGCCGTTTGAGATCTACGAACAACTCAAGGACGCCGTTCCGGACGCCGAGATCGAAAACCGCGACGACATCATGCTCGACCTGAGGAAAATCAAATCCGAGGCCGAGATCGACCTGATGGAGCAAGCTGCCGAAATTAACGATGCGGTTCTGAAGGAGGCCTCGAAAGGCATCAAGGTCGGCATGACCGAGATCCAGGTGGCCGGGTTCGCCGAGAACATTGCCCGGAAGATGAACGCACATATCGGGTCTGCCACGGTGGTTATGTCCGGGCCGAACACAAACTATCCGGCGTGGTGGGCGACGGAGCGGAAGATCGAGCCGGGCGACTACGTGATGCTCGATTTCAATCCGGCGGTGGGACACTACTGTAATGACGGTGGCATCACCATTCTGATGCCAGGTGCTGATCCCGAGCAGGAACGTGCGCTGGTTGTTGGGCACAGGGCTCTGAAGAAGGTAATACCAACAATCCGTCCCGGGATTACTGCACGCTCGATCTTCGACACGCTTTTGGAAGAACTCGAGCCCCACGGACTCGCGGATAATTTCACGCCCTACGCGAAAGGCCTGCGCGGCGTTGGACATGCTGTCGGGATTGATGTGGTTGAGCCGCCGAACCTCAGCTCAGACAGTGATTTTGAGCTGGAGGCAGGCATGACGCTCGCCGTGAAACTCGACCTCCACGACCTGCCAGGCGGGGGCTACCGGATCGAAGTCGTCGTCGCCGTTACAGAAGACGGCGTGCGGCCACTGAACAAACTGGTGCTGGCGGAACCAGACGACTTTGCGGTGCAACGCTGAGCTTCAACGAAAGAACTCACGAACCGGCTCTCTGCCGGAAGACACATGAAAACATCGGACCCAATGGGAGGATTATCACGATGCTAAGAAGATCAATTTTGAAAGGCTTCGGGGCCGCTGCGGTCTTGTCGATGGGCACACTGGCTACGCCAGCCCCGGCGGCAGATACAACGATCCGCGTTGCTTCGGTCACCGGCCCGTCACATCACCACAATGTTTCGCTTCGGTGGTTCGCCGAGCAAGTCGCGGCACGGGATGTCGGCCTGAACATCGAGGTTCTCGACGGCGCCCAGCTCGGTGGCGAGCGGGACTATATCGAAGGCATGATGCTTGGCAGCATCCAGATGGCACAGGTTTCGACGGCCCCGGTCGCCGGGTTCGTGCCAGAGTTCGACCTTTTTAGTCTGCCCTATCTGATCCGCGATACCGATCACTTCAAGGCTGTGGTGGCTGGCCCGGTTGGCGACAAGTACAATGAGCTTGCCGAAGGTCGTGGCATGAAGATCCTTGCCTGGTTCGACAACGGGTATCGCAACGTGTTCAACAAGGTGCGCCCGGTGGTCACACCTGAGGATATGGACGGCCTGAAGATCCGCGTCATGGAGAGCCCGTTGATGGTTAACACCGTCAATGCGATGGGCGGTTCGGCCACGCCTATGTCGTATAGCGAACTCTACACTGCGCTTGAGCAAGGCGTTCTCGATGGCGGTGAAAACGCGGCTGGCAACGTTCTGAATGACCGTTTCTACGAAGTCAGCAGCTATCTCTCGATGACGCAGCATTTCCGCCCGCCGGGAATCGTCGCCGTCAGCATGGGAACCTGGAACGGGCTGACGGAAGAGCAGCAGCAAGTGCTCGTCGAAGAAGGCGCGCGCCTTCAGGATTATGAGATTGCTCTAACTGCAGAAGTGGGTGCTGCAGCGATCGAAGAGCTGAAGGCAAAAGGTATGCAAGTTAACGACGCCGATGTTGGTGCGTTCCGCGACCGCATGGGCCCAGTTTACGAAGACTTCAAGTCCAAGCACGGACCAGAGCTTCTTGAAGCGGTGCAAAACACCTCCTCCTAAATCTCCCACCTGGTGCGGGCGGCCCACGGGTCGCCCGTTTCTTTTGTCCAGCTTCGCACCGCGATGAAAATCACCGAAATCCACACCCATCTTCTCGACGCGTCTCTTGAGACTGCATTCGAGAGCGCCTCGATGCGCTTCACCCGCCGCCAGCATGTGCTGGTTGAGATCGTCTGCGATGATGGAACAACGGGCTGGGGCGAGTGTCTGGGGCCAGCCCGTCCCAATGCGGCAGTGGTAAGGGCGTACGCCCCGCATCTCATTGGCCGGGACCCGATCGACACCGAGGTCCTATGGCAAGAGCTTTACAATCTTCTCAGGGATCAGGGTCAGCGCGGGCTCACGATGACCGCCCTGTCCGGGATCGACGTAGCCCTGTGGGATATCAAGGGTCGTCACTTCAACGTGCCGGTCTCTGTTCTGCTCGGCGGCCGGTTCCGCGAGAGCGTGAAAGCCTATGCCACGGGGTCCTTTCGCCGGGATGGTGTGGATAGCGTGACGGACAACGCACACGAATGCGCAGCACACATTGCCGCTGGATTCCACGCGGTGAAGATCAAGATCGGATTTGGCGTCAGAGAAGATCTCGATGTTATCCGCGCAGTGCGGGAGGCGATCGGACCAGACCCACGTCTGATGATCGACGCAAATCACGGATACTCTGTTGGCGAAGCTGTTGAGCTTGGCCGACGCGCCGTAGATTACGACATCGACTGGTTTGAAGAGCCGGTGATCCCCGAACAACTGGGCGCCTATCGCAAGGTGCGCGCCGGTCAGCCGATTCCCGTTGCGGGAGGCGAAACCTGGCACGGTAGGTTCTGGTTTCGCGAGCCGCTGGAATCCGGATGCATCGATATCGCGCAACCGGATTTATGTGGCACAGGCGGCTTCACAGAGATGCGGCGTGTGGCGGACATGGCGGCCCTGCATGGCATTCGCCTTATCCCGCATGTCTGGGGAACGGCGGTGCAGATTGC
>CAWUIX010000413.1:0-3000 GCA_963922395.1 uncultured Rhodobacterales bacterium
TCGGCCGCCCCAATGTGGGAAAGTCGACCCTGTTCAACCGGCTGGTGGGCCGGAGGCTTGCGCTTGTTGATGATCAGCCGGGTGTGACCCGGGACCTTCGTGAAGGTTCGGCCCGGATCGGAGACATTCGCTTCACAGTCATAGACACAGCCGGTCTTGAGGAAGCGACAGATGACAGTCTGGAGGGCCGGATGCGTCGTCTCACCGAGCGCGCAGTCGAGTTGTCCGATGTCTGTCTCTTTATGATCGATGCGCGTGCAGGCGTTCTGCCTACGGACGAGGTCTTTGCGGACATTCTCCGCCGGAAATCTGCTAATGTGATTCTCGCCGCCAATAAGGCCGAAGGTCGTGCAGGCGAGGCGGGATTGATTGAAGCCTACAGTTTGGGTCTCGGTGATCCGATCCGGCTCTCTGCAGAACACGGTGAGGGCCTCACGGATCTCTATAACACTCTTCTACCGCTGGCCGAAGCGGCCGCAGCGGCAGCGGCCGGCGATGATCTACCGGAAACCAATGTGGATCTTGGTTCGGACGGCGAGGACTGGGACGGTGAGACCGAGACTGAAATCCGCTGGCCGACGATCGCTAAGCCCCTTCAGATCGCTGTCGTCGGTCGACCCAACGCTGGCAAATCCACGCTGATCAACCGACTTTTGGGCGAGGATCGACTCCTGACGGGGCCTGAGGCCGGGATCACCCGGGACGCGATTTCGCTCAATCTGGATTGGGACGGTCTCCCCATTCGCATCTTCGATACTGCGGGCATGAGGAAGCGGGCGAAAGTCCAAGAAAAGCTTGAGAAACTCTCGGTCTCAGATGGTTTGCGTGCGGTAAAGTTTTCCGAGGTGGTGATTGTGCTTCTGGACGCGGCCATTCCGTTCGAAGCCCAGGACCTGCGCATCGCGGATCTTGCGGAACGCGAAGGCCGCGCTGTGGTCGTTGCCGTAAACAAGTGGGATGCAGAACCCGAGAAGCAAGCAAAGCTCGCAGAGCTGCGTGAGGCCTTCGAACGGCTTCTACCACAGTTGCGGGGTGCGCCCCTTGTGACGGTGTCCGCGAAGACAGGGAAAGGTCTCGACCGGCTCCGTCAAGCTGTCGAAACTGCTTACAGAACGTGGAACCGGCGCGTCGGGACCGCTAAGCTCAACCGATGGCTTACGGGAATGGTTGAGGCGCACCCGCCTCCGGCTCCTGGCGGGCGACGTATTAAGCTACGCTACATGACACAGGCAAAGACCCGGCCCCCGGGTTTCGTGGTCATGTGCTCCCATCCCGATAAGCTTCCCGCGAGCTACTCAAGGTTTCTTGTAAATGGTTTGCGCGAAGACTTTGACATGCCTGGCACTCCGATCCGGCTCTGGATGCGTTCGCAGGCAGAGGCGAACCCCTACAAGGACAAGAAGAAGTCCACGCCCTCGCGATTGCGTAAGCACCTGAAGCCCGGCACGCGCGGCTAGGGATGTTGGCAAGACGTGTTGTTGGTATAGCTATCAGGGAGTTGGCGAAGGTCGGTTGCGCCAGGACATCCTGGCGGCGGCCAAACTGGCAATCGCCCCAACCAGCGCGAGAATTGTAATCCCAGGCTCTGTGCCACCGTTCTTGATGGATATCGCTGCCAGAGCCCAGCCCAGTGCGACGCCGTATAGGGGTGCGCCGTAAATGGCACGCTGGACAAAAAGCCCAAAGAGAAGTGCAGCAACAAGGCAGAGCCATGCCCAGCCGACGTCGCCGAGACCCACTCCATAGCCGGCCCCAAGCAGTCCCAACGAAACGAACGACGCGGCCGTAAGCCATCCTGCATAGAGTGCGAGTGGGGCGCGGAGCAGCCAGTTGTCACGAGTTGGGCTTCGAAAGAGGGCCCAGAGCGCGCCAGCCAGCATGATCCAGATCATCAGGGTTGCCCAAAGCGGACTGACATTCGCGACCGTGATCCAGGGCGTGCCGACCACAAGGCTGGCAATCAGCGGCATGCGCGTCCGGTCCCACCCCGGTTCTTCGGCGCGGCGTAGAAGCCCAATGCCCGTAGAGACGATCAGCCAAAGGTAGATCACGCCCCAAATCGAAAAGGCATACCCTGCCGGTTGGATTGGAGAGTCGATCTGTGGGATGGGATAGCGATTGGGATCGAAGCCACCAAAGCCCGAGGTCCAAAAGGGCGCAGACGCGAAAGCCAGGGCTGCTGTCAGAGCGAAGATCGCACGCATGCGCCGCGCGTCATTCACCTCGGTCTCGGTCATCTGAAATGCCTCCCTTAGGCAAGCTATGCCACGTGCAACTTCTTGCCGATCAGCAAAAAAATGCGACCGGCTTGGCCTTGTCTCGCGCCAAAGCTATGCTCATTTCAAGCAGGGTAAAGATTCGACATCAGGGGCGGTCATGTCACGGATCAAAGATGCCTCGCTGGCCTATTGCGAGAAGAACGATGCACTTGCGTCGGCGAGCTATTTTGGCACATACGCCGTTTTCTTTGCGACATTGATTGGCGCGACACTGCTGTGGGGAAGCCCATTGGCTATGGCGCCGTTGATCGTGATCTGCGCCTTTGCAGGCGTCAGGCTCTACGTTTTACAACATGATACCGGACACTTTTCGCTGTTCTCCACGCGCTGGGGCAATATCTGGGCGGGCTACGGGCTTTCGATCGTAACGCTGACGCCGTTCCGGGCGATGCAGTACAATCACAACCTCCACCACGCGAACGTCGGCAACCTCGACAATCGCGAAACCGGCGAAGTCCATACTATGACGCTCCGGGAGTGGGAGAAGGCATCCTGGCAAACGCGCTTCTGGTACCGCCTCTACAGAAATCCCTTCATAATGATCCCGATCGGGGGGCTTTGGACATATTTTGTCCGCTACCGCTGGCCGAAGAACGCCGCACATGTCGGGTGGAAGGGCCTGCTGGTTCATAACCTGCTTGTGTTGGGCTTCTTCGGCGCGATGTATCTTGGTTTCGGGATGCCAGGACTTCTTACTTTGATCATCACAGCGATCGTGTCG
>CAWUIX010000414.1:0-3000 GCA_963922395.1 uncultured Rhodobacterales bacterium
GACGGGACAGGCGCTTGTCATCAGATCCATATAGAGAATCTCGCACTATGATTATGACTTCGACTGGGTCATCGGACCATCCGGCGAGATCGAGATACGCATTGGCGCAACCGGAATTGACGCGGTCAAAGCCGTCTCGGAAACAAGCAAAGCCAGGGCTGGCAACCGTGTCACACCCGATCTTGTTGCCGTCTTCCACGATCATTTCTTTTCCCTCCGCCTCGATCTTGATCTCGATGGGCAGAAGAACACCCTCTGGCGAGAGGAATTCGTGGTGCACCCGTCGGGAGACAATCCACTTTCGCGAAGTTATTGGGACATGACCGCGCGGACCGTTGAAATTGAAGGTCCACTAAAGCCCGCGAAGCCCGGCATCTGGCGGTTGGTGTCTGACGCACCTGGCTATTTTGATGAACCAACCGGGTATCAACTCATTCAGGAAGGCACGGTGTCAATTCTGTCCGCCGAGGATCAGCCGCAAAAGCGTGGGGCCTTCTCCGCAGCCCCCCTCTGGGTGACGCATCAGGATCCCCGAGAGCGCGCAGCCGCTGGCGACTACCCCAACCAGCATCCTGGCGGCGCGGGGCTGCCGGCATTCAGCGACCGCGAGAACATCACGGGCGCGGATATTGTTCTTTGGCCGACACTCGGCTTTCGCCATGTCACGCGGGTCGAAGACTGGCCAATCCTGTCGACGGTGTGGAAATCAGTGCGTCTTCGCCCCTATGGCTTCTTCAACAAGAACCCCTCTGTAGAAGGCAGGTAGCGCCGGGAAGGAGCTTCCCTTCCCGGCAAGGCATATCATTCAGCGTTCTTGCCGTTGCCAACAACAGGCTCAACACGGTTGCCGCCCTTGTTGTCCGACGCAGCGCCGCCACGCGCTCCACCGCTGACCACGGACTTGATCCCCGGCCCTTCGATCGAACGAACAGTCTCGGACGTGCTGTCAGGGAAGCTGCCGTCAGCAACGCCCTGATCGTGAGCCTTAGCAAACGCGATGCCAGTGGTCATAGCAACCGCCAGGATCGACATGCAGATTTGCGATTTCATAGTGCATTCCTTTCAATGTTAGAATTCGACCGGGTCTCATACTTCGTGACTGGTCACTCACAGGAACGCGGGGAACGGCGGAGAAGATGCGCCTCTCGCGATCACGAATATTGCCAACACTGTGAACCCTGTCTGTGCATCCAAATCGCTCGCCCATCCGATGGGGATCGCCGAAGGATGAGCTTAAAGGAGTAGTCTCCATGCGATTTGGATTTGAAGTTGCCGCGGCCCTTGTACTTACCGGGATGACGGTACCTGCCGTCGGCGCGCATGAGTTCTGGGTAGAAGGCCGTATTGTTGACGAACAGGGTGATCGAGTGCTTGAGCTCGATCTAAAGGTCGGCCAGATGCTGGATGGTGTATCCCTGCCCTACATCCCCGACAACGTTGGGAAATTTCAGTGGATCCAAGGTGGCGAAGGCCCAATCTCAGGTGATCTTGGCGACATTCCTGCTGCCAGCGTGACCCCCGATGACGACACCAATCTATTGATCTTCCACAGAACAGAGCCGCGACGCACACTCCACAGAGACTGGAGCACATTCCTCTCCTATCTCGACATGGAGGGGTTGGATGGCGTGGCCTTAGCCCACGAGAAGAGAGGGCTTCCGCGCGCCGGCTTCGAAGAATCTTATACCCGCCACGCGAAGTTTGCACTGGTGGCCCCGGACAGCACGGAGATCGGCGACCGATACCTCGGCTCGCCGCTCGAAATCATGCTCAACCAGGTGGAGCGCAAGGAGGGGAACATTGAGATCGCGGGGCACGTGATGGGATCTAAACCACCTACGTCACACCAAGTCTCGATCTTTTACCACCACATGGACGATGTTCAGATAAGGCGCCTGCGAACCGGACCCGATGGCCATTTCTCGGTGACCATTCCCCGAGGTCCAGTTCTACTAAATGCCGTGAACATCTCTCCGTCAGAATCAAGAGATGTCGCGTGGCACAGCGATTGGGCCTCTTTGTTTCTAACGCTGAAATAGGCTCGACCCGAACACCACCAGTCATACTCATCAAGGAGATACAGGGAGCACCTTTCGTAGCTTCGCACACTCGGGCGAAAATTTCTTGGCTGGCGTTCAAGCTGAGGGCACATGCGCTTCAACTTAGTACAAAAGGCAAGGTCCGCTCCGTCCGCTAAGCTGCCATTTGGCACGTAGCGTACTTTGCCTCTTCAGATCGCAAAGTGAAGATCACTCTCCCCGCCCATGAGCGCCTCGCATCGCCAGACGCCCACCGAATGCGGTGCTCCACATTTTTCCAAACAAAGAGACAACTCTGGCCGCAGCATCTACAACCACACTCGCTACTTCGCGAGATTGATGGGAGCGGGCGATGCGAATGCTTCTTTCCGCGATTTGTGTGGCATTCTTGAAGAGTTGATCGTCTTGATGTTTCACGTCCGTCTCCTTCGAATTTATGATCAGGTTAGTGAAACCAATCTCCCACGCCTTTGTTTTGGAGACTTGAGGAACACGTCCGGAAACCGTCCAAAGTTGTCCATTTGACTTGTGGTTCCGCGTAAAAACCAACCAATGTCAGGAATGGCGCCCGACATCATTGCGTTTGAAGACTGTGAGCTTGATCTTGCCAGAGGCGAGTTGCGCCGATCTGGAAAGGTAGTGGCGCTTGAGCCGATTGCTTTCGAGCTGCTCAGCTTTCTAGCAACGCGCCCAGGAGAGTTGGTAACAAAAGACGCCCTGGTCGACGGAGTGTGGGGCGGACGCGCTATCTCCGACTCCGCAATTTCTAGCTGTGTCGCTACGGCCCGGGCCGCTGTCGGTGACACTGGCACGCTTCAGCGCTGCATCAAGACCGTGCCACGCCGCGGGCTTCGGTTCGTCGCGACCTCACACGGCTCCCTTCCGCGTGCAGAGCCCGCGAGAGAGTTGCCTGCCAGACCCTCTATTGCCGTTTTGCCGTTTGCAAACTTGTCTGGCGATC
>CAWUIX010000415.1:0-2996 GCA_963922395.1 uncultured Rhodobacterales bacterium
CATGAACCGAACCGACCCGGGGCCTTTGGTGTCGTCCTCATCATCGGACTTCGACGTCTGATGATCGGTAAAGTCATAGGCCCGCAGGAGCGCCCCCAGCGCGACCTCTGCAGCGCCGCGCAAGTTCCCGGCCAACACAAGCACATCCTTGCCCCGCGCAGACCGGCCAATCGCAATCCCTGCCTTCCGTGCCAGTTCTCCGTCGGGCCGCCGATCCAGCTTCACCACCTGAAGTGCATCCGCCGCCAACCCTGTGGGCCAGCTCAGCTCCCGCGCCTCGCCCTCTTTCATCTTCGCAAACGCATCGCTCTCGGCAAAGCGTTCAAGCGCACCCCGCGTCAAGCGATTCACACGCCGCGCCGACTGATCAAGCTTGCCCGAGGGCGTGACGAAAACCACGACCCGGCCCTCGGCCTCCGCGATGGCATCCAGATCGATCTCGGTAAAGCTCAGCGCGGCTGGCTCGGTCATGATCTTCTCCTTGGTCTGAGGTTTCGTCCTGAGTATCCGTGCCCGCTCCGGATGACCAGCGCGAGTTTCCCCGCCCAATCCTGCGCTCCGGGCTGGCGCCCCGGGGCCGGCTCAGTCTAAGAAGGTTCAGGCGAGCGATCGAAACGCAAAATGGGGCACTTTGGGCCGGTTCGACCGATACATGCTGTCGCAGCTGATGGTGATCTTCGGGGTCTCCTCGATCGTGCTTGTCCTGATCTACTGGGTGAACCGCGCAGTCCGCCTCTTTGACTGGCTGATCGCCAGCGGCCAGTCCGCGAGCGTCTTTCTGGAATTCACCGCCCTGACACTGCCAAACGTGATCCGCGTCGTGCTGCCGGTCTCGGCGTTTGTCGCAGCGCTCTACACGACAAACCGCCTGTCCTCCGAAAGTGAGTTGGTCATCGTCCAGGCCACCGGCTACGGCCCTTTCCGCCTGGCGCGCCCCGTCATCGTCTTCGGCCTCTTTGTCGGGCTCTTCACCGCGCTTCTCTTTAACTTCGCGGTTCCGGTCAGCTACGAACGCCTCTCGGACCGCCAGGTCGAAATCGAAGAAAACGTCACCGCGCGCCTCCTGACCGAGGGCCGCTTTGTTCATCCGGATGCTGGCGTCACGCTGTACATCCGCGCGATCAGCGGCGGTGGCGAACTCCAGGACGTGTATTTGCGCGACGCAAGGGACGAGAACCGCGTCCAAAGCTTCACGGCCGCCCGTGCCCGTCTCGTGCGCACCGAGGACGGACCACGCCTCGTCATGCAAAACGGCTTCGCGCAAACCTACACGCCAGAAACCAGATCTCTCGCGGTCACACAGTTCAGGGAACTGGCACAAAACGTCTCATCCCTGATCGACGGCGGAAGCGGATCGGATGACCGCCGCAGCATCCGGGAAGTCGGCACCTACGAGCTATTGACCGGTGACGCGACGCTGGCCGAAAGCCTGTCGGTCCCATTCCATCACCTGAGGGTCGAAGGACACCAACGCTTTGCCCAACCCCTCCTGGCCACCGTCGCCCCCGTCATCGGGTTCGCGGTTCTGCTTTTGGGCGGGTTCAGCCGCTTCGGCATCTGGAATCAGATCTTTGCCGCCGTGGGCGTGATCATTCTCCTTTACCTCTTCGACAATGCGCTCGCGGACAGCGCGCTCCGAACTGAAGGCGCCTGGCCACTCGTCTATGCCGGTCCGCTGGGGGGCGCGGTCCTGGCCTGCCTCCTTCTGTGGTTATCTGGCCGATCCCGCAGGATACGCTCATCCCCGCCCGAGCACCCGCCGGATCTGGAGGGTCAGACCACATGACCCTGCACCTCTACATCGCGCGCCGGTTCCTCCTGGTCTTTGCCGGTGTCTTCGCAGCGCTTTTCCTGATGCTGGCCCTCATCGACCTCGTCGAGCAGATCCGGCGCTTCAATGCGGTCGACATCGGGTTCGGCACGCTTCTGTCCCTGACCTTCCTGAATGTGCCCGACTCGATCTACCGCGTCCTGCCGCTCGTCACGATCCTCGCGGCCATCAGCCTCTTTGTCAGCCTCTCACGCAGCTCGGAACTCGTGATCGCACGCGCAGCGGGCCGCTCCGCCATCACCAGCGTCTTCGCCCCGGTCCTCGTCTCAGTGGGGCTTGGCGCACTTTCCGTGGCGGTCCTGAACCCCATCGTTGCTGCCACGTCAAAACAATACGAGGTCCTGTCCGATCGCTACCTCGGCCAAACCTCAAGCATCCTCTCCGTCAGCCCCGAAGGCCTCTGGCTCAGACAGGGCGGCACCTCGGGCCAAACGGTCATCCGCGCCTCGCGCGCCAATCTCGACGGCACCGTCCTCTTCGATGTGACCTTTCTGGCATTCAACGAATCCGGTGTCCCGACCACCCGGACCGAAGCGGCGCGCGCAGAACTGACACCAGGCAACTGGGCCCTGACGGATGCGAAAGAATGGTCCATCGGCACCGGTGAAAACCCCGAAGCCACCGCCAAGCTCTATGAAACCACGTCGGTCCAAACCAACCTCACCCGGGACGAAATCGTCGACAGCTTTGGCACGCCCTCCGCCATACCGATCTGGGAACTTGCAGGCTTCATCGAGCGGCTTGAAGAGGCTGGGTTCTCCGCGCGCCAGCACCGTGTCTGGCTCCAGATGGAAATGGCCTTGCCGGTCCTCCTGGGCGCCATGGTCCTCGTCGCCGCCGGGTTTACCCTCAGACCAGCACGCTTCGGCCGCACCGGCGTCATGGTCATGATGGCGCTAAGCCTCGGGTTTGCTCTCTATTTCATTCGCAACTTCTCCCAGATCCTGGGTGAAAACGGACAAGTCCCAATCGCCCTTGCCGCATGGGGTCCCCCAATTGCCGCGGCCTTCCTGCCCATCGGCCTTCTACTTCACCTGGAGGACGGGTGATGCAACGGATCGCATGTCTGATCGCGGCACTCCTAATGTCGCTCTTGCCGCTCACCGCCGCAGCACAGGCTCCAGCCACTCTTGTCGCCGACCAGATATCCATCAACGGCGACCGT
>CAWUIX010000416.1:0-2976 GCA_963922395.1 uncultured Rhodobacterales bacterium
CAGCGAGCCGTAGCCAAAAACCCATGCGTTCGTCATGGCTCGGGGCATGCCTCAATTTATTGGGAATGCACACCCCCTTGCCGGAATTTTCCAATCTGCTATCGGTGAGGGAACGATCACGCGGGAGAATCCGGGGTCACCCCCGGTGCCGAAGGAGCAACCGCCCCGGTAATCTCTCAGGCCGAAGGACCGCTGGATCGCATAGGACTCTGGAGAGAACCCGGGCGAACGCCGGGTCGCCGAAGGGATAACGATCTCAGGCGAAAGGACAGAGGGGGCATCGGCGGTGCGAGCAAGCCTCGCGCCGGGACGGTGCCGGGCGGCCACACGCTTCCCGGAATGGGAGAAGGAGGCGGACGTGGCAGAGCTTCAGACAACGCCGTTACATGACTTACACGCGGAACTGGGCGCGCGCTTTGTGCCGTTCGCCGGATGGGAAATGCCGGTTCAGTATCCCCTGGGGGTGATGAAAGAGCACCAGCACACGCGCGCGGCCGCCGGGCTGTTCGATGTCAGCCACATGGGGCAGGTGATCCTGCGGGCCGAGAGTGGACGGGCGGAGGATGCAGCGCTTGCCCTTGAGCGGCTTGTACCAGCGGACATCGCGGGGCTTGGGGAGGGGCGTCAGAGATACGCACTGTTCACCAGTGCTGCGGGTGGCATTCTCGACGACCTGATGGTGGCAAACCGGGGCGATCACCTGTTCCTCGTCGTGAATGCGGCGCGGGCGGACCATGACATCGCGCATCTGAAAGGTGGGCTGGGGGATGCCGGGGTGCGCGTGGATGTCGTGACGGACCGGGCCTTGGTCGCGTTGCAGGGGCCTGCCTCTGAGGCCGCGCTGGCCACAGTCGCGCCAGACGCGGCGGGCATGCGGTTCATGGATGTAGCTGTACTGGCGTCAGCGTTCGGGGATCTTTGGGTCTCGCGGTCTGGTTACACCGGCGAGGACGGGTATGAGATCTCAGTACCTGCGGATCGCTCGGAGGCATTTGCGCGCCACCTGCTGGCGCTCGATGAGGTTGAGCCGATTGGCCTGGGTGCACGTGACTCTCTGCGTCTGGAGGCGGGGCTTTGTCTCTACGGGTCCGATATCGATGAGACGACCAGCCCGATTGAGGCGGCGCTGCAGTGGTCGATTGGCAAGGTGCGACGGTCGGGCGGGGCGCGTGCCGGTGATTTCCCGGGCGCCGATCGGATCCTGGGAGAGCTTGCAGACGGGGCGCAGCGCCGCCGTGTCGGGCTGGCGCCAGAAGGTCGCGCACCGATGCGCGCCGGCACAGAAATCTTTGCGGGCGCGGATTTGGTTGGCAGAGTGACCTCGGGTGCCTTTGGTCCGACGGTCGGGGCGCCGGTGTCGATGGGATATGTCGAGGCCGCCCATGCGGATGTGGGAACGACGCTTGAAGGTGAGGTGCGCGGGAAAAGACTGCCCGTTTCGGTGGTGGACCTGCCGTTCGTGCCTGCCGGGTTCAAACGATAGGAAGGGAGCAAATAAATGAAATTTACGGAAGAACATGAATGGCTTCGGGTCGAAGACGATCTGGTGGTGGTGGGCATCACCGAGCATGCGTCGACCCAGTTGGGCGATGTGGTGTTTGTGGATCTGCCTGAGGCCGGGACCACTGTGTCAAAGGACGAAGAGATCGTGGTGATCGAGAGCGTTAAAGCCGCGTCCGACATTCTGGCGCCCCTGGACGGGGAGATCGTTGAAGTGAACGAGGCGCTCTCCGACAACCCAGCGCTCGTGAATGAGGATGCGATGGGCGAGGCCTGGTTTTTCAAGATCAAGGCCGACGACCTTTCGCAGATGGACGAGTACATGGACGAGGCCGCCTACAAGGCGATGATCGACTAGGGGCAGCCGTCGTGCCGCCTCCGGCGGGAGTATTTGCGCCAAGATGAAGGGGCGTCGCGGCCATCCTTAACCCGTTTTTCAGGAGAGATTCCGTTGGCATTCGAACCTACAGACTACCTTCCTTACGACTTCGCGAACCGTCGCCATATCGGACCCTCGCCGGAAGAGATGGCGGAGATGTTCGAGACCCTTGGGGTGACGGGACTTGAACAGTTGATCGACGAGACTGTGCCGGAGGACATCCGGCAGTCGACACCGCTTGAATTCGGGAAGCCCAAGTCGGAGCGTGAGCTTCTTTGGCATATGCGAAAGGTCGCGCAGAAGAACCAGATCTTCACGACGATGATCGGGCAGGGGTATCATGGGACAGTCACGCCGCCGGCGATCCAGCGGAACATCCTCGAAAACCCCGCCTGGTACACGGCCTACACACCCTATCAGCCGGAGATCAGTCAGGGGCGGCTTGAGGCTCTGTTGAACTATCAGACGATGGTCAGCGATTTGACCGGGTTGCCGATTGCGAACGCCTCCTTGCTTGATGAGGCAACGGCAGCAGCGGAAGCCATGACCATGGCAGAGCGGGTGGCGAAGTCGAAGGCCAAGGGGTTCTTTATCGACGAGAACTGTCATCCGCAGAACATCGAGGTGATGAAAACGCGCGCGGCGCCTTTGGGGATCGAGATCATTGTCGGTGATCCCGATGACCTGGATCCCGAGGCCGTGTTTGGGGCGATTTTCCAGTATCCCGGCACCTATGGTCATCTCACGGATTTCACGCCGCATATCGAACGGCTTCATGGGGCGAAGGCGCTGGGCATCGTTATTGCGGATCCCCTGATGCTGACGCTGATGAAGGAGCCAGGCGCGATGGGGGCCGATATTGCCGTCGGGTCCACGCAGCGGTTTGGAGTGCCCTTGGGCTTTGGAGGGCCGCACGCGGCCTACATGGCCTGCCGGGATGCGTATAAGCGGGCACTGCCGGGGCGGTTGGTGGGCGTCAGCGTGGATGCGCGCGGCAACAAGGCTTACCGGCTGTCGCTGCAGACCCGGGAGCAGCATATCCGGCGGGAGAAGGCGACGTCGAATGTGTGCACGGCGCAGGCCCTTTTGGCGGTGAT
>CAWUIX010000417.1:0-2970 GCA_963922395.1 uncultured Rhodobacterales bacterium
CGGCTTGTGCGGTGAATCCGGCGGGGGTCCTGGGTGTGCACGTAGGCGACCAATCCATACTCTGAGGCATTTGCGATCTCGATGGCTTGGTCTTCGGTGTCGAAGGGTGCGATTGCGGCCAAGGGGCCGAAAGTTTCTTCTTGGAAGATTTTGGCGTTTGTCGGGACGTCGCCAAGGACAGTCGCCTCAAAGAACAAGGGTCCCTTTTCTGATACGCCCCCGCCGAGGAGGCATCGGCCGCCCTTCGCAACGGCGTCTTCGACTTGCTCGATTTGCTTGGCGACGGCAGCTTCGTTCATCAGTGGTCCCAAGTCCGGATCATTGATGCCGGCATCCATTGTCAGCCTTGTGGTGGCTTCCACGAAGCGATCGACAAAGGCGTCATAGACCGGTCGGGCCACGAGAAAGCGGTTGGCGCCCAGGCAATCCTGCCCGGTCGTCGCGAACTTTGCGTTTATGGCTTCGCGAACCGCGACGTCCAGATCGGCGTCTTCGAAGACAATGAACGGCGCGTGCCCACCCAGTTCCAGGACCAGCCGTTTCACGGTATCCGCCGAGCGCGCATATAGCATCCGCCCTATTTCGGTTGAGCCGGTAAACGAAAGTGCCCGCACGCGAGCGTCGGTCAGCCACGGTTCAACCACTGTTGCAGGGTCTCCGGTTACAACGTTGAATACGCCTTCTGGAAACCCGGCACGATCCGCAAGTTCGGCAAGTGCCAGTGCCGAGAATGGCGTTTCCTTGGACGGGTGAACCAGAGCGGTGCACCCTGCAGCGATGGCTGCCGCCGCCTTTCGCGTGATCATCGCGCAGGGGAAATTCCAGGGCGTGATCAGGGCGGCGACGCCGACGGGTTCACGCCAAAGCTCGACCTCTGCCGTGTTCAGATGCGACGTGACCCCTTCGATATTGGGTCTGCGTGTTTCTTCGGCGTAGAACTCGACAAAGGACGCGGCATAGTCGATTTCACCGCGCGCCTCTGAGATCGGCTTGCCTTGCTCGACCGTCATGATCTGGGCCAGGTCCTCGCGGTTTTCCACGATCAGGTCATGCCACTTGCGCAGTGCTTCCGCGCGCTCCTGCGGAAGCGATTTGGACCACCAGGTGAATGCTTGTTGGGCGATGTCGACCGCCTTCGCGCTGTCTGCACTCTCAAGTTCGGCGACATGACCTACCGGGCGTCCGGTTGCCGGATCGGTGACGCCAAACTCTCTCCTTTGGCTTCCTGCGATCCACTGGTTCCCCACATAGGCGAACTGCTTGAACAACGACGCGTCAGTCAGCTCGACCGTGGGAGCGTCAAAGAAATCAGTCTCTGCAAGCATTGGTGCAACTCCTGTAAAAAAAAGTCGCCCCTTGCTAGCGCAGACAATTGGGGTGGGTGTCTCTGATTGTTGGGCGTTTGGCAGAAGAACCCCCTGAAATCAGCCGAGGAACACGGTTAATTCTTCTGCAACCCGCTGATAAGCGCAAAGGGCGGCGCGCTCGCTTTGACTGTAGATGTCACGATGTGGGTGAAGTATCGCGCAATCCCGAGGTTGGCGCGCAGCAGTTCGTCGATAAAACGTTGATAGGCATCAACGTCCCTGGCCACGATTTGCAGGATATAGTCAAATCCGCCGCCCAATGCCCAGCAGGCCGTAACTTCATCGCGCCTTGTGACAGCAGCCTCGAAGGCCTGAAAATCCTGAGTTCTGTGCCGTTCCAGTTCGACGGTGACAAAGATCGTGACACTTGGACCAAGTCCGGAAAGCTCGATCTCGGCACGATATCCTCGGATCAATCCTGACTCTTCCAGGCGTTTCAACCTTTCCCAGCAGGGCGTAGGCGAGAGATTCACACGCTTGGCCAACTCGGTTTTGGATATCCGGCCCTCTCGGCTTAGGATGCGGAGGATTTCGAGATCCCTGTTGTCAAGTTGAATGCCCATCCTAGAGCAATCCAAGATTGGAATTGTCTTGTCAATTGTATCGGTGTATTTCAACATGATATCATGACAAAGTGGCCGATCCAAAAAGAAGACCTCGTGCGCCCCGCCTATCGTTCGCTTGCGAGGAAGATGGTCGAGGCCATCGAAAGTGGTGATTTGCCTTCGGGAACACAACTGCCGACCCATCGAGCACTTTCATACGATTTGGAACTTAGTGTTCAAACAGTGAGTCGTGCCTATAACGAGCTGAACCGTTTGGGTTTCATCGTTGGTGAGGTTGGCCGCGGGAGTTTTGTGCGCAGGCGAAGCGGCGACGCCCAGGTGCCCTGGAACCGGTCCTCAGTGGAAACAGACGTCATCGATTGTTCGATGCTCGTTCCCGTCACCGGCGATATACACGAGCAATGCATGGCGCAAACCTTGGCGGAGTTGTCCAAGGATATCCCGCGAAGTTCTCTCTTTTCCTTTCGACCGCGTGCAACCCTGGAAGGCCATGTCACGGAGGCAGCCCGCTGGATCACAGCAGGCGGAGTACCTGTCGAGCCGGAACGCATAATTCCAACAAATGGCAATACCGCGGCAATGAGCGTGGCGCTTCAAACGGCAGCTTTGCCAGGCGAGCTTGTTGTGACCGAAACGCTTGGCCACCACACGCTGAAGTCTCTTACATCCACCCTGGGGCTGCGCTTGCAGGGACTTGCAATTGATGCGGAAGGCGTTGTGCCGGATGCGTTTGAAGCCGTTTGCAGGACCGATGCTGTAAAGGCCTTATTTATAATGCCGTCCGGACTTGGGCCCACCTGCGCCTTTGCCGGGGCAGAGCGCAGAAAGGCGCTGACTGATATCGCCAGAAAGTACGATGTCTGGATCGTCGAAAGCGATGCGTGGGGGCCGATCAACCCTGACAGGGCTCCTTCATTTGCAGAACTGGCACCGGACCGTACATTTCATTTCACGGGCGTCACCAAATGTCTCTTGCCGGGGCTAAGGGTCGGATGGCTGGTGGTTCCGGAATCGATGAATTCAGCCGCCCGAAACAG
>CAWUIX010000418.1:0-2970 GCA_963922395.1 uncultured Rhodobacterales bacterium
GTGCGCATTGTTCGAAAGCGCGAGCCGGGACAAAGGATCTTCCTCTACGGCATCAGCTCCGCATTGAAGAACAATAGCGTCGGGCCGAAAGGCAATGATCGCCGGAAGGATAACGCGGTTCAACACCGCATCCATTTCAGTATCGTTAAACCCCCGAGGAACCGGAAGGTTAAAGACCTGCCCAACGCCCCGGTCTTCGAGTCCACCCGTGAATGGCCAGCGTTTTTCTTCGTGAACCGAGATCAATAGGACATCGGGATCGTTTGCGAAGCCATATTCGACCCCGTCCGAGTGATGCGCGTCGATGTCGACATATGCGATCCTCCGGACACCGTTGTGGCGCAGAGAAAGGATCGCAAGTGCGGGATCGTTGAAATAGCAAAAGCCGTTTGCCCGATCCGGAAGTCCATGATGTGTGCCACCAGCGGGATTGTAAACCACGCCGCCGTTCGCAAGAAGGTCTCCGGCCAGGATCGACGCCCCGGCAGCGGTCGCGGGACGCCGGAACATCTCGGCGAAAACCGGATTTGAATGTGTCCCAAGATGATAGCGACGCCGGTCATCTTCCGAGACGTAGCCCGCGTCTTCCGCCGCCTTTACGGCTGCCACGTACTCCGGATCATGCCACGCGGCCAAGGCACGAGGCGTGGCGCGCGGGCTTCTCACATAGGCGCTTTCGGGCAGCCACCCCAACGCCCTTGAAAGGTCAATCACCGTTGAGACACGAGGAATAGCCAAGGGGTGCCAGTCGCCATAGGTCGAGTGCCTATAGATGTCATGCCCAATGAAAACGGGTGTATCGGCTTTGATCTCAGAGATGACCTGCCTCGAAGCAAAGTTGACACTCACCTTCACAACCATTTAGGGAAATGTTAGATTTTAGCAATAAATACAATTAAGAACTGAATTATGAGGCAGCGGCAAAGAGTGTCGGTCGGTAAGATAAAGCAATTGCCCCTCAAGCTTGGCGATGAGGATAAGCGTAGTGTCAGAACGCAGTTTGGTGCGCTCTGCTGGCGAAAACATCGCAGCGAAATTCAAGTCCTGCTGATCACGTCTCGTCGGTCAAAGCGTTGGATTCTTCCGAAAGGCTGGCCGCAGGACGGTGCAACGCCGGCCGAGGCCGCAATGACCGAAGCATGGGAAGAGGCGGGCGTGCGGGGCAAGGCGAAACCAATCTGCCTTGGCATTTTCAGTTACTCGAAAGAACTGGACGACGCCTCAAATCTTCCCTGTGTCGTTGCCGTGTTCCCGGTGAAAGTCACGCGGCTTGAGAAAGACTGGCCAGAGGCAAAAGAGCGTAAGCGTTGCTGGTTCCCGATCAAAAAGGCCGCTGGAATGATAAGAGAGCCAGAACTGGCCGCAATGCTGAGAAAGTTCGATCCAGCTGGCTTGTAGGCGCCTGTTCCATCGCCAAATCAGAAAAGTTCTGGCGAGATTGCGCTAACATATCGTCTTTCTGAATTGCCTTCCCGGACAAATCCGCCAGAAATACTAAGTTACAAAATCATGACCCGAAGGGTCGGAGAGCACGGGAGGTTTATGTGTCTCAAATGAAGTTGGCCGCGGTCGCGGCTGCCCTTTCCCTTTCAATTGCACCCGCCGCGCAGGCCGAAGAAGCGAGCTATGTGCTCGCAACCGCCTCGACGGGTGGCACCTACTATCCGGTCGGCGTGGCGCTTTCTACGCTGGTCAAGGTGAAGCTGGAACCCAAGCAAAAGATCGGCATGTCGGCTATCTCATCCGCGGGTTCGGGCGAGAACGTGCGTCTTCTCCGCGAGGACGAAGCGCAGTTTGCCATTATGCAAGGTCTCTTCGGAAGCTATGCGGCGACAGGAACCGGCCCGATTGCAGAAGCCGGACCGCAGGAAAACCTGCGCTCGGTTTCGATGCTCTGGCAGAATGTCGAACAATTCATTCTGGCAAACGATGCCGTCGTGAACGGCACCTTGTCGGATATGAAGGAACTGAAGGGCTCGGCAATGGCGCTTGGCCGCCAGAACTCGGGTACCATCGGTTCGAACCGGACGATCCTCAACGGGTTCGGCATTGCCATGGATGACGACTACGAGCTCGTCTTTGCCGGTTACGGCCCCTCGGCTGAAGCCCTGCAGAACGGTCAGGTTGCCGGCATCTCGACCCCGGCGGGCGTTCCCACCGGCGCCGTGTCGCAACTCATGGCCGCCGTTGGCGACAGTGTGACGCCTTTGCAGATCACGGACGAGGAAATCGCGATGGCGGACGGGGGACGCAACCTGTGGACCCGCTATGTGATTCCGGCCGGCACCTATCCAAATCAGGATGCTGACTGGAACACCATTGCGCAGCCGAACTTCCTCGCAACCAACGCAGATGTTTCGGAAGAGAACGTCTACCAGATCACCAAGACGATCTACGAGAACCTGCCGTTCCTTCAGGCGATCCACCCGGCCACCAAGGCGATGTCGATTGAAGCGGCAATCGCTGGCTTACCTGTGCCGCTGCACCCCGGTGCCGCGCGTTACTATCAGGAACAAGGGATCGACGTCCCTGAGCGTCTGATCGCGAACTAAGCGATCGAAATGAGCAATGTCCCAACGCGCCAGTTCGCGTTGGGGCATTCTATATCCAATCATGGATGACAGAAATCATGCCGATTAGGGTCTTGTATGAGCGATGAGCCGCAAAGAGACCTCATAGCAGACGACGCCCGGCGGGTTTACTCTGGCTGGAGCGAATGGCTCCTGCATAGCCTCGCCTTTCTGATTGCTGTTGGGCACATCTACGTCGCCTTTGATCCTATCATCTCAGAGCTTCAGCGGAACGCCTATCACTTCGCAGGGTTCGCCTTTCTGGCGGCCGCCTATTATCCCCTAATTTCAGGAAAAACGAGTAGCCCCGGGTTGCGCGCCTTCGACGTGACATTTGGCGCCGTGGTCGCGGCTGCAGCTATATATCTGCCGTCTGCTGAATCCCCGATCTACGACAGAG
>CAWUIX010000419.1:0-2943 GCA_963922395.1 uncultured Rhodobacterales bacterium
TTTCCGGCGACGGCTGCCGTCGCGATGCGGACGGATACTATTGGATCACGGGCCGTGTGGATGACGTTATCAACGTATCTGGCCACCGGATGGGGACTGCCGAGGTCGAAAGTGCGCTGGTCGCGCACGAGAAGGTCGCAGAGGCGGCCGTGGTCGGATACCCCCACGATGTGAAGGGGCAGGGGATCTACTGCTATGTCACCCTGATGAACGGGGTCGATCCCACGGATGAGCTGCGGACCGAGCTTTCAAACTGGGTCCGGACGGAAATTGGCCCGATCGCAAAGCCGGATCTCATACAGTGGGCGCCGGGCCTTCCCAAAACACGATCGGGCAAGATAATGCGCCGAATTTTGCGTAAGATCGCAGAAAACGACTTTGGGGCCTTGGGGGACACCTCGACCCTTGCCGAACCACAGGTCGTGGACGATCTCATCGAGAATAGGATGAACCGCGGTTAGGCGTGGAACCGGGGCGGCTGCCAACCGTCGGCGATGCCGCCCGACCGCCTATCTTGTGGTCAAAGCCCGAGCAATTTGTCGCGGAAGAGACCCTATGCCGAAAACCGTATGATAGTTTCGTGACAGTCCCGGTCAGACGCCCTATGTATGCCATTGCTGCTACGAGACGGATTCGGATGCCCGCGCCCCATGCGTGACCTGCCGCCTGCCCATCCTTTTGACGACGACAAACTGCGCGAGGAATGCGGCATCTTCGGTGTCGTTGGCGTCGCGGATGCGGCGAACTTCGTAGCCCTGGGATTGCACGCCTTACAACACCGCGGTCAGGAAGCCGGTGGGATCGTTACGCACGATCCCGAACAGGGCTTTAACTATGCGCGCCGATTTGGCTACGTGCGCGATAACTTCACCAATCAGTCCGTGATGGACACATTGCCGGGTCCGCTCGGGATCGGGCATGTCCGGTATTCGACCGCTGGATCCAAGGGCAATACACAGATCCGGGACGTCCAGCCCTTCTTTGGTGAGTTTTCCATGGGCGGTGCGGCGATTGCGCATAACGGCAACATCACGAATGCCGATGCCCTTCGGCGCGAGCTGATCGAGCGTGGGTCGATTTTTCAATCCTCCTCAGATAGCGAATGCATCATCCATCTGATGGCGCGTTCGTTGCAGAGAGATATTCCTGAACGCATGAAGGACGCGCTGCGTCGCGTTGAAGGCGCGTTCAGCGTTGTAGCAATGACGCGCACGAAGCTGATCGGCGTTCGTGACCCCCTCGGCGTCCGTCCCCTCGTGCTTGGTAAACTGGGCGAAGGGTGGGCGCTTGCTTCCGAGACGTGTGCGCTCGACATCATTGGGGCTGAATTCGTTCGAGAGATCGATCCGGGCGAGATGGTCGTCATCACAGCGGAAGAAGGCGTTAAAACACACCGCCCCTTCGAGGCACGCAAGTCGCGGTTTTGTATCTTTGAGCACGTCTACTTTTCACGCCCCGACTCTATTCTGGGCGGACAGTCGGTGTACGAAACCCGTCGCCAGATCGGCGTCGAACTCGCGAGAGAAGCGCCTGTCGAGGCTGATCTGGTTTGTCCCGTTCCAGACTCAGGAACGCCCGCGGCCATCGGCTTCAGCCAGGAGTCTGGAATTCCCTATGCGATGGGAATTATCAGAAACCAGTACATGGGTCGGACCTTCATCGAACCCACCGAACAGATCCGGAATATGGGCGTCCGCCTAAAGTTGAATATCAATCGGGCGCTCGTACGCGGAAAGCGGATCGTTCTTGTCGATGACAGTGTGGTGCGTGGTACGACATCGGTGAAGATCCGCGAAATGCTTCTGGATGCAGGCGCATCCGAGGTCCATTTCCGTATCGCAAGCCCGCCAACTGCCTGGCCCTGTTTCTATGGCGTCGACACGCCCAACCGCGAGAAACTCCTCGCGGCTTCCATGAGCGAAGACGAGATGCGGACGCATTTGGGTGTTGATTCCCTCCGCTTTATTTCACTCGATGGCCTCTATCGCGCCGTCGGAGAGGCGAAAGGCAGGGATCCGAAGCAGCCCCAGTACTGCGATGCCTGCTTCTCTGGCGAGTATCCTGTCGCGCCTTCTGACATGATAGAAAAAGGCTTTGCACTGAAGGCAGCGGAATAGTCGGCACTTTGCCGAACAATCCGTTTCCTTCGGCAATTGGCCGCCATTGTGGCGGTTCCGCTCCAGATTAACCTTACTTTCGCCCTCTTTCCGTGGCGTTTAGTGATATCGTTCGCGCTCGGACAGGGCGGACGCGGGATATAGGTAAAGTGCGGAACGGGGCATGACCTATCTGGTAAGCGATGTGAAATGGGGCGGGGGCCAGCTTGGCTCGGACGGTGGGACCGTGACGTGGTCATTCGATCTCGGCGCAGGTTTTACCTACAACACTTCGCTTTATTCCCTAGATGATTTCGATGCGGCTTTGCAGGCCGCATTCGATGCCTGGGAGGGTGTCGCGAACATCGACTTTGTCTATGTAGAGAATGCCGCACAATCCGACATCGACATCACGCAGCTGTATTTGCCGGGCGCAACGGTCGGGCAAGCCTACTACTCCTACTATGTGTTACCCGGCACAGACGAGATGATCGAGGCGGAGATCCGCTTCGATACCGAAGAGTACTGGTCGCCCTATGGTGAAAATGGCGGTCTGGATTTCTATGCTGTGGCCCTCCACGAAATTGGGCACGCCATCGGTCTCGAACATGTGGACGATACCTCCGAGATCATGAACCCATATGTTGCAGCGGACACCCTGGGAGATGGGGATATTGCCGGGGCACAAGCGATCTATGGTATTGCGGAGGGTTATCAGGAACCTCAACCCGAACCCGAACCCGAACCCGAACCCGAACCCGAACCCGCTCCTTCTGATCCTGCTCCCGAGGCGCCGACGCCCACGGAGCCCGACCCTACAGCGGCACGGTTTGGAGGGCGCTTCCGG
>CAWUIX010000420.1:0-2926 GCA_963922395.1 uncultured Rhodobacterales bacterium
CGCCGTTGGGCGACGCGATCTTGACCACGCCGTCGTCGTTGATGTCGACCTTGGCACCGGACACTTCCACGATCTCGCGGATCACCTTACCGCCCGATCCGATCACTTCGCGGATCTTGTCGGTGGGCACGGTCATCGTTTCGATGCGCGGGGCGTGGACGCTGAATTCGGAGGTTTCCGACAGCGCCTTGTTCATCTCGCCAAGGATGTGCATCCGGCCTTCTTTCGCCTGGGCGAGGGCCTTTTCCATGATCTCGGGCGTGATGCCCGCGACCTTGATGTCCATCTGCAAGGACGTGATGCCGTTCTCGGTGCCCGCGACCTTAAAGTCCATGTCGCCGAGATGATCCTCGTCGCCAAGAATGTCGGTCAGGATCGCGTAGGAACCGTCTTCTTCGAGGACGAGGCCCATGGCGACACCGGCAACAGCGGCCTTCAGCGGCACGCCCGCATCCATCATCGACAGAGAGCCACCGCAAACCGACGCCATCGAGGACGAGCCGTTCGATTCGGTGATTTCAGAGACCACGCGGATCGTGTAGGGGAAGTCCGTCGCTGCTGGCAGAACGGCCTGAAGCGCGCGCCACGCCAGCTTGCCGTGGCCAATCTCGCGCCGGCCCGGAGGGCCGAAGCGACCCACTTCACCGACCGAGTAGGGCGGGAAGTTGTAGTGCAACAGGAAGTTGGATTTATAGGTGCCTTCCAGCGCGTCGATCATCTGTTCGTCATCGCCGGTGCCCAGCGTGGTCACGACCAGACCTTGGGTTTCCCCACGGGTGAACAGCGCTGACCCATGGGTCCGCGGCAAAAGCCCGGTTTCCGCAACGATCGACCGCACCTCGTTCGTGGCACGCCCATCGATTCGCTTGCCGTTCTTCACGACGTCGCCGCGCAGAACCATCGATTCCAGCTTCTTGAGCGCCGACCCAAGATTCGCGTCTTCAAGCTGCTCTTCCGACAATGCTTCCAGGATCGCTTCCTTCGCCGCGCCAACGGCGGACACGCGTTCCTGCTTGTCGGTGATCGCATAAGCGGCGCGCATCTTCTCTTCGCCCGCTGCCTTAACGGCATCGAACAGGTCCGAGTAATCCGGCGGGGTGAACTCAAACGGTTCGTTCGCCGCGTCTTCGGCCATATCGATGATCAGGTCGATCACCGGCTGGATCTGCTCATGCGCGAAGGTCACGGCGCCCAGCATCTCTGCTTCGGTGAGCTCGTAGGCCTCCGATTCCACCATCATCACGGCGTCCTTGGTGCCCGCGACGACGAGGTCCAGACGCTGCTCGGGGTTCTCGCGCAGCTTGTGCATGTCCTCGGCTTCGGGGTTCAGCACATACTCACCGTCGACAAAGCCCACGCGGCAGCCTGCGATTGGCCCCATGAAAGGTGCACCCGACAAAGTCAGCGCTGCCGAGGCGGCGATCATTGCGACGATGTCAGGGTCATTGACCAGGTCGTGCGACAGCACGGTGCAGATCACCAGCACTTCGTTCTTGAACCCGGGCACAAACAGCGGCCGGATCGGCCGGTCGATCAGGCGGGAGGTCAGCGTTTCCTTCTCGGTCGGCCGCGCCTCGCGCTTGAAAAAGCCGCCTGGGATCTTCCCGGCGGCATAGTATTTCTCGTTGTAGTGGACCGTCAGCGGGAAAAAATCCTGCCCCGGCTTCTGTTCCTTCGCGAACGTCACGTTCGCCATAACGGAGGTTTCGCCATAGGTGGCGATGACGGAACCGTCGGCCTGACGGGCGACTTTTCCTGTTTCCAGTGTCAGGGTTTCTTCCCCCCACTGGATCGACTTCTTCACTTCGTTGAACATCTGGTTTCCTCTTGGGCCTATCCCGGCGGTCCGGGTGCCCGTTGATCTGGCGGCCCCATTGCCGCCGGCCCCTATCCTCATGCACGCGCCGGGGCCCAGTGCGCTGCGTCTCAGATTGCGCGGGAGTACAGGAGATTGGTGCATTTGGAAAGCACCAAGAACGGCCCCGGCCCGGCGCACCGGTTTACCGTTCATAAAGCAACAGTGCGTACCTCTGATCGGTGGAACCCACCGGTGCAGGGCCGAGAGTGTGAACGCCGTTAGATGCTTCCTTTTACTTGCCTTCTTCGCGCTAACGGCGTGCGGGGAGGTTGTGTCGCGAAACGATCCCTCACGCATCCTGACGATGGGAGACTCGCTTCTGGCCTGGCATGGCGCGTCAGGGCATGCCGTATCTGATCGGTTGGAGACGTATCTCGGGGAACCTGTGACGGATCGGTCTGTCGTCGGCGCCTGGATGATCTATGGCTTGCCGATCACCGGGGCGATGGGTCTTAGCATTCCGCAGCAATACCGCCCAGGCGGCTGGGATTGGGTGGTCCTGAATGGCGGAGGCAATGACCTGTGGCTCGGATGCGGGTGCAGCTTGTGTGAGCGCCGTATGAACCGGCTGATCTCTCCGGACGGGCAGGGCGGGGAGATCCCGGAGCTGGTCAATCGCGTCCGGGCGGGCGGGTCAAAGGTGCTGTTCCTGGGGTATTTGCGCAGCCCCGGCTTCGGATCCCCGATTGAACATTGCCGCAACGAAGGGGCGATCTTCGATCAGAGGTTGGCGTCCATGGCCAAGGATGACCCCGGCATCGTCTTCCTGTCGCTCGCGGATCTGGTCCCGTCCGGTGACAGGTCTTTTCATGCGGCGGACCGGATCCATCCCTCGCGCAAGGGCAGCGCGGCCATCGCCCGGCGCATCGCCGATATCATAGGTCCGCGCCTGCCGGGTCGACCTCTTCTGCAATGAGTCGGGATAGCAGCGGGTGGGGAAATGTTCGCCGCATGGTCACCGCATAGAATGTTTCGACGATGTCGAGCTTGAAGGGTGCCGTCGCAAGGCGCCCAGCCTTGAGTTCATCGGCGACGACAACCGATGGCGCAATGGCGAGCCCGGCACCC
>CAWUIX010000421.1:0-2924 GCA_963922395.1 uncultured Rhodobacterales bacterium
CGTGACCCCGATTGTCGCTGGGGCAATGCCCCCCGTGGGGTGATCGAAGAAGCGACCCTTGCACAAGGCGCCCAATTTGCGGACACACTCCTTGCAGCGCCAGTGATCTGCGAGGCCTGAGATGTTTCTGCGACTTCCCCTCCATCCCAACGGTGTCCATGTCCTCTTCAACGTCGATCACATCGTGCGCGTCGAGCCGGGCACGGGAGAGGAGGGCGACGTCACCTGGTCAAAGCTGCACCACCTGCCGGTGAAGATCGATGACGATGGAAACGAAGTCCTGACCACCACCGAAGTTGCGATGGATATCGACCGGATCGGCATGCTGCTGTCCGGCAAATGGATGAAGGAGCCGATGTGATGCTGGAATCCGAACTCACAATTCTGCTGACCTACGGGCTGTTCACGGCCCTCGTGCTGGGCGCCAAAGTCACCGGCATGATGGTGACGGTGGACATGGGCTACCTCCTGTCCTCCCGGGACGAGACGCGCACCCTCGAAGGGATGGTCGGACGCATGGACCGGGCGATCAACAACTCGGTCGTCGCCATGACCCTCGTGGCGCCTCCGATCCTGACACTCGCGATCCGCGATCAGGGCTCGGCCGAAAGCCTGCTGGCCGCCCAGGTCTTCCTCGTCTGTCGCGTGGTCTATGTGCCGTCCTATGTGCTCGGCATCCGCGGTCTTCGGACGTTGGTCTGGACGGCTGGGTTCCTCGCGACACTCGTCCTTTACTTCTTGGCGCTCTGACAGATGACCGAGCGCCAGCGTAACACTTTCCCGAAAACGCCGATTTGGTGCACGCGCGGTGTACACCCTGTGTACGCCCGGTGCACGCCGGATTCGGGCATTAACACTTCTAAAGGAGGTCTGAATGGCCAGCTATGACGTCATCGTAATCGGCTCCGGCCCCGGCGGCTATGTCTGCGCCATCCGGTGCGCGCAACTCGGGCTCAAAACCGCCTGTGTCGAAGGCCGGGACACCCTTGGCGGGACCTGCCTCAACGTGGGCTGCATCCCCTCGAAGGCGCTCTTGCACGCTACCCACATGCTGCATGAAACCCATGAAAACTTTGAGAAAATGGGCCTCATGGGCGCCACGCCGAAGGTCGATTGGACCAAGATGCTGTCCTACAAAGAGGATGTCATCGGTCAGAACACCAAGGGCATCGAGTTTCTGTTCAAGAAGAACAAAATCGACTGGCTGAAAGGCTGGGGATCGATCCCGGAACCCGGCAAAGTGAAGGTCGGCGACGAGATCCACGAGGCGAAAAACATCGTGATCGCAACGGGATCGGAGTCCTCTTCTCTCCCCGGCGTCGAAATCGACGAAAAAACCGTCGTCACCTCCACCGGCGCCCTCGAACTCGGTAAGATCCCGAAGAAGATGGTGGTGATCGGCGCAGGCGTCATCGGCCTCGAAATGGGGTCCGTTTACAACCGCCTCGGCGCTGAAGTGACAGTGATCGAATTCCTTGATCAGGTGACCCCAGGCATGGATGCCGAAATCCAGAAGACGTTCCAGCGCACCCTGAAAAAACAGGGCATGAGTTTTGTCATGGGCGCAGCGGTTCAGAGCGTTGAAGCCCTGAAAACAAAAGCGAAAGTCACATACAAGCTCCGCAAGGACGACAGCGAGCACACGGTGGACGCCGACACTGTGCTCGTCGCTACGGGCCGCCGACCCTACACCGACGGGCTGGGGCTGGAGGCTCTGGGGGTCAAAGTGACCGACCGCGGCATGGTTGAGACCGACGCCCACTGGAAGACCAGCGTCAACGGCATCTACGCCATTGGCGACTGCATCGCTGGTCCGATGCTCGCCCATAAAGCCGAAGACGAAGGCATGGCCGTTGCGGAGACCCTCGCGGGCCAGAAAGGTCATGTTAACTATGGCGTGATACCGGGTGTGATCTACACACATCCCGAGGTCGCGAGCGTCGGCCAGACGGAAGAGCAACTGAAGGAAGAGGGTCGCGCCTACAAGGCGGGTAAGTTCATGTTCATGGGCAATGGCCGCGCGAAGGCAAATTTCGCAGCGGACGGGTTCGTGAAGATCCTCGCCGATGCCTCCACAGACCGTATCCTCGGCGCCCATATGATCGGCCCGATGGTCGGTGACCTGATCCATGAGGTTTGCGTCGCGATGGAATTCGGCGCGGCCGCCGAAGATCTGGCCCGTACCTGCCACGCGCACCCGACCTATTCGGAAGCCGTGCGAGAGGCTGCTCTGGCCTGCGGGGACGGTCCGATTCACAGCTAAGGTTGGGGGCGCTGCCCCCGTCCCGGCTAGGATCCGGGACTCCCCCGGAGTATTTTTGACCAAGGTGAAAGAGGGGCGGGTCCTCTCCTTCATCTTGGTTCAAATACTCATCCGACGATGAAGATCAGAGCGTGCCGGTCAGAGGGGGGTGGCCCCCTCCTCGGCGACCAGCATCCTGAGGCCCTGGGTGACGTCACTCCGCACCGCCAACCGCAACCCAGGCTCATCGCCTGCGCGCAGGGCTGCGACGATAAGCTTATGATTTGGCGGGACTTCTGTCCGCCTTAGCCGCCCATAAAGCTTGCGCATCGTCGGACCCAGCTGGAGCCAGACCGTCTCAGCCATCGCCAGCATCGCCGGCGCCTGTGCTCGCAGATAAAGGGTGCGGTGGAATTCAAGATTGCGGCGGATGTAACCCACTGCATCCCCGCGCGAAACCGCCTCGGACACCGATGCGTTGATCGCCTCCAGACGCTCGATCAGGGCCATATGGGCCCGCGGCAGGGCCCGGCTGGCCAGCTCGGTCTCGATCAGGGCGCGCAGGGCCGCAAGCTCCTCGATCCGATCATTCTGCAACTCCGGCGTCGACACCCGGCCAGAGCTCGACAGGGTCAGCGCGCCCTCGGCCTGCGCGCGCACGCGCAGATCCATCGTCTCAAGC
>CAWUIX010000422.1:0-2897 GCA_963922395.1 uncultured Rhodobacterales bacterium
ATCAGCGCGGACACCGGGGTCGGCCCTTCCATCGCGTCCGGCAGCCAGGTGTGCAGGAACAGCTGCGCCGACTTGCCCATCGCGCCCACAAACAGAAGGAACGCCACCAGCTCGGCCGCATTCCAGTCGGCCCAAAGGAAGGTCAGCGTTGTCTCGGCCAACTCCGGCGCCGCGGCAAAGATGTCGTCAAACCGGATCGAGTCGACCAGGAAAAACACCGCCGCGATCCCCAAGACAAAGCCGAAATCGCCCACGCGGTTCACCACGAACGCCTTGATCGCCGCCGCATTGGCCGACGGTTTCCGGAAGTAGAAGCCGATCAGAAGGTAGGAAGCGAGGCCCACACCCTCCCAGCCGAAAAACAGCTGAACAAGGTTGTCCGCCGTCACCAGCATCAGCATCGCGAAGGTGAAGAACGACAGATAGGCGAAGAACCGGGGCCGGTAGCTCTCTTTTTCTTCGTCGAAATTGTCGTCATGCGCCATGTAGCCAAAGCTATAAAGGTGCACGAGCGCCGAGACCGAGGTGATCACGACCAGCATGATCGCGGTCAGCCGGTCAAGCCGGATCGCCCAGTCGGTCGACAGGCTCCCCGATTCAATGAAGCGCAGAACCTGGATCTGCCGCATCTCGCCGTCGAAGCCGAGAAAGACAATCCAGCTCAGGAAACAGGCAAGGAACAGAAAGCCGGTGGCCGTCCACTGCGCCGCCGTCTCCCCCAGAAACCGCCAGCCAAAGCCACAGATCAGGGCACCGACAAGGGGGGCGAAAAGGATGATCGTTTCCATTTCGGATCAGCCTTTCATCACATTGACGTCTTCGACGTCGATGGTCCCGCGGTTGCGGAAGAAACAGACGAGGATCGCCAGGCCAATCGCCGCCTCCGCCGCGGCGACCGTCAGAACGAACAGCGTAAAGACCTGCCCCGCCAGATCCTGCAGGAAGGCCGAGAAGGCGACGAAGTTGATGTTGACCGACAGAAGGATCAGTTCGATCGACATCAGAAGGATGATGATGTTCTTCCGGTTGAGGAAGAGCCCGAAAACCCCAATCACGAACAGCGTCGCCGCCACCGTCAGGTAATGTTCAAGTCCCACCATGGGGTCCCTCTTTCATCGTTCGGGCGGTGGTCCGCCCTTGTCGCCCTCGCGCCCCGGGGTGTTGGCCCGGGACCCACTCATCATCCCGCCTCGAAAGGCGCCTTATCCCCGCGCAGCTCTGGATAGGAGGCTGCGCAGGCACATGTTTCCGCGTCACTCGTCGCGATCTCGATATCCCGGCCCGTACCGTCGAGCGCGTCGGCCAGACGCCGGAACGAAAACAGCTCCGGTGCCGCCGCCAGCTCCTGTTCGATCACCGAGACAGCTTTGTCCGTCCGGTCGAAATACCGGTCCGACACCCGCTCTTCCCGAACCCGGGTGCGCAGGAATTCGCCCGTCGCACAGTTCATCACCACGAGATCGGTAAAGACCCCCTCCTGGCTCCACCACTCGGCATAACCCACGCGATTGGCGCCCAGGTCCCGGTGCCCCGTCTCGCCCCCATGGCTGATATGCGTGGTCCGGTCACACTCCATCAGCGTGACCGCCGTCGCAGGGAACGCCGCGAAGCAAAGCGATATGGCAAGCGCCAGTCTCAAAGGCCCTGCCCCGGCTTTACGTCTTTGAGCTCCAGCGCCTTCGCCGGGTCGCGATACATCTGCGCCAGAACGTTCTGCCGCTTGATGTCCTGCCGGTGGCGCAGCGTCAGAACAATCGCCCCGATCATCGCGACCAGCAGGATCAGACCCGCAAGCTGGAACAGAAGGAAATACCGGTCATAAAGGAGCTGGCCCAGCGCCTTGGTGTTGTGCACATCCCCCGGTGTCTCCGCAAAGCGGAGCGTTTCCGCGCTCTCCGAGAACTCCCAGACGCCAAAGGCGATCCCGAACTGCATCAACAAAACCACACCGATGAGCATCGCCAAGGGCATGTATTTCGCCATCTCTGCCTTCAGCTCTGCAAAATCCACGTCGAGCATCATCACCACGAAGAGGAACAGAACAGCGACCGCGCCCACGTAGACGATGATCAGAAGCATCGCGACGAATTCCGCGCCCAGAAGGACAAACAGCCCCGCCGAGGACAGGAAGGCCAGGATCAGCCACAGGACCGAGTGCACGGGGTTCCGGCTCACCACGGTCAAAAGCCCGCCGACAATCGTCGACAGGGCAAACAGGTAGAATGCAAAGGCCGGTACGGTCATGCCGTGTCCCCTTCCGTCTCATCCATCGCTTCGCGGGCCAGTTCCATCGCCTTGGTCATCGCAGGCACGCCGCCGAACACACCCACGAGCGCGATGGCCTCGGCCACCTCCTGCTTGGTGGCGCCCGCTTCGATAGCGTGGCGCACCGTGATCCGGATCTGCGCCTCAGCCTGCGCCCCAAGGATCGTGAGCGCACCCAGCGTCAAAAGCATCTTTGTCTTCGCGTCCAAACCTTCGGGGTTGAACGTCTTGCCCATGAACGTCTCCATGACGTCCTTCGGCATCGTCGGAATAAGCGCTTCAAACCCCTTGGGCGTGAAATGCTCGAGCGCCGGGTTCATGGCCTTCGCCATCTCCTGGCCCAGCGCCATCATCTCGGCGAACGGGTTCTTGGGAACGTCGTTCATCGCTCCAGCGCCTCCAGCTTCCGCGACAGACGCGCAAAGTTCTCTTCTGTCTCTTGGCGCAAGACCTGAATGTCGGCTTCTAGGCCCGAAATCGCGCGGCGGATATCTTCCAGCATGGTCTCCGCCGAGACCTCGACAGGTGCCGGTGCGGCAACCACTGGCTCCGGCGCAGGAGCCGCGTCCTCACCGCCCAGACGCGACCGCAGATCCCGCAGACCGTCCAACCAGGCCTCGCGATCGTCCCAA
>CAWUIX010000423.1:0-2887 GCA_963922395.1 uncultured Rhodobacterales bacterium
CCATGGGGCTGCATGTCGCGCAGATGACATCTCCCGAAGACATGCGCCGCTGCTACGAAATGGTGACCACCAAGAACGCGGAGATCCTTCACCACCAGGGCAATGGCCTGGCTGAGGGGAAAACCGCATCATTGGTCATCCTCGATGCGGCCGATCCTGTCGAAGCCATTCGTCTCCGTCCTGACCGCCTCACCGTGATCTCAAAAGGTAAAGTGGTCTCCCGAAAAGATCGAAACGACGCGCGCTTAGCCCTCGACGGACGACCAACGTCGGTGCGGCGCCGTCACTCAGCATAGCCAGAACTCATATGAAAAGGCGGACCCCGGCAGGGTCCGCCTCGTTCTTAATCCACGCCATTGAAACGGATTAAGCAGCCGCAGCGACCGCCCGCTTTGCCATCTGACGGATTAGGTTGGCACGGTATTCCGCACTCGCATGAATGTCGGACAGAAGCCCATCAGCAGACACCTCAACGCCTTCGCAGGCGTCGCTCGAGAAACTTCCGCCGAGCGCCGCTTCGAGACCACCGTGCCGCATGACCCCATCGTCACCCGCCCCTGTTACAGCGACGCGTACGCCACTGGTGCCACGAGAGACGAAGACACCCGTCATCGCATAGCGCGAGGCCGGATTGTCAAACTTCGCATAGCCCGATGCCTCCGGAACAGGGAACTTAACCGCAGTAATGATCTCGTCGTCCTCAAGCGCTGTCGCAAACATGCCTTCGAAGAATTCGTCAGCTGCAATCTCGCGCTTGGATGTTACAACCGTGGCGCCGAGCCCGAGAACTGCAGCTGGATAGTCCGCGGCCGGATCATTGTTTGCAATCGAACCGCCGATCGTCCCCATGTGGCGAACCGCTGCGTCTCCAATGCCAGCTGCAAGACACGCGAGCCCCGGAATGTGCGCCTGCACATCCGCATTGGCTGCGACAGCTGCGTGCGTGGTGGCCGCACCGATTGTGAGCGTCCCATCGGAGGCTGACACCCCGACCATGCCGTCGATCCCTCTGACATCAATAAGATCGGATGGGGCGGCAAGGTGCTGCTTCATTGTCGGCAGCAAAGTCTGGCCGCCGGCCAAAACCTTACCGTCTTCAGCGCCAGACAACGCTGCAACAGCATCAGAGACCGAGGATGCCTTGTGGTATTTCGTCGGATGCATATCCTGTCCTCCCTTACTCTGCTGCCATTGGTGCTTTTGCGGCTTGAAGAGCCATCCAGACAGCCTGAGGCGTTGCTGGCATCTGCAAGTCGTCCGATCCGATCGCATCCGTAATCGCGTTAATCACCGCAGGTGGCGATCCAATCGCACCAGCCTCACCACACCCTTTCAATCCAAGCGGATTGGTGGGCGACGGTGTGGACGAGTGTTCGACCTTGTAGGACGGCACATCGTCGGCCCGCGGCATTGTGTAATCCATGTACGAACCAGTCACGAGCTGACCGCTTTCGTCATAGACAACACATTCCGTGAGCGCCTGGCCGATCCCCTGGGGCACACCGCCATGCACCTGACCTTCGACGATCATTGGGTTGATGATCACCCCGAAGTCGTCAGCCGAAACGAATTGTACGATGTCGGTCTTGCCTGTGTCGGGATCTACTTCAACTTCGCAGATGAAGCATCCGGACGGGAAAGAGAAATTGACAGGATCAAAGAAGGACCCTTCCTTCAGACCAGGCTCCATCCCCTCTGGCAGGTTGTGGGCCGTGTAGGCCGCAAGCCCGACCTCATGCCAAAGCATCTTTCTGTCTGTGCCAGCAACAGACGCTTCGCCGTTCTCGATAACTATGTCGTCTTCTGACGCCTCCAGTTGGTGGGCAACGATTTTCTTGACCTTCGCCTCAACCTTTTCGAGCGCCTTCATGACGGCGGACATCCCAACGGGTCCTGAACGTGAGCCATAGGTCCCCATGCCAAACTGGACCGCATCTGTGTCGCCATGGACCAGTTTCACGTTATCGATCGGCACTCCGAACTTCTCTGCCGCTAACTGACAGAACGTTGTCTCATGGCCCTGCCCGTGGCTGTGACAGCCCGTCAGGATCTCAATCGTACCAACAGGGTTCACCCGGACTTCGGCGGATTCCCATAGACCTACGGCCGATCCAAGTGACCCGACCGCGGCAGAGGGAGCAATGCCGCAGGCTTCGATGAAGACAGAATAACCAAGGCCACGTAGCTTGCCGCGCGCCGCGGCCTCAGCCTTCCGTGCTGGGAAGCCTGCAATGTCCGCTAGCGCCTGCGCCTTGTCGAGGCACGCGTCGAAATCCCCGGAGTCGTACTGAAGGATAACCGGAGTCTGATACGGAAACTCACGAATAAAGTTCTTCCGCCGAAGCTCCGCGGGATCCACTCCCATCTCCCGGGCCGCGATCTCCATGATCCGCTCGATCATATAAGTGGCTTCCGGCCGTCCTGCCCCGCGATACGCATCAACCGGTGCAGTGTTCGTGTGCACAGCCTTCACGTTGCAGTAAATTCCCGGGATGTTGTACGTGCCAGACGCCAAGGTGCCGTAGAGATATGTCGGCGTCGCTGTCGCAAAGAGCGATACGTATGCCCCAATGTTGGCAATGGTATCGATCTTGAACCCAGTGATCTTGCCATCCGCGTCAAAGCCCATTCGCGCCTTTGTCACGTGATCGCGAGCATGCGCGTCCGTCATGAAGGCTTCAGAACGGGTGCCGGTCCACTTCACCGAACGACCCGTCTTCATAGAGGCCCAGAGGCAAGCGATCTCTTCCGGATAGATGTAGATCTTCGACCCAAAACCGCCGCCAACATCTGGCGCGATCACACGAAGCTTGTGTTCAGGCGCCACGTTGTAAAACGCTGACAAAACCAAACGCGCAACATGCGGGTTCTGAGAGGTCGAATAGAG
>CAWUIX010000424.1:0-2875 GCA_963922395.1 uncultured Rhodobacterales bacterium
TGCGTCACGGGCGCCGCCCTTGTGGGGGTTGTTGTGCTTTGCCGGGGCGCCCTGGCGGTTCCGGACCACGACCCAGTCGATCGGCTGCAGGCCGGCCTGCGCCCGGAGTTGGCGGGCGTTCCAAACCATCTCGGAATAGACCGAGGGCCCAAGGATCTTGTTGGTTTCGGGATCTGCGCGCGCCAGAAGATCGAAGTCGATGAAACTGTCGTTCAGCGGGGTGACGAGGGTGTCGGCGAGGGAATGGGCGACCTGGCTCAATCTTGTGTGGGAGCCGGGGCAATCGATGAGGATGAACTCGCAGCTGTCCTCCATCCCGACCACGGCCATGGACAGGCGCCGGTCCTGAAGGTGCTCGCCGGGCGCGAGGTTTTCGCCGCTGACGTCCGGCAGATCGCGATAATCGGGGCAGGGCAGGGAGAGCCCGTGGCGCTCGTTGAAGGCCCGGCGGTTTTCGACGTAGCGCCCGAGGCTCTTTTGCCGAAGATCAAGATCGAGGGTGCCGACGGTATGGCCCATCCGGACGAGGGACGTTGCCACATGCATCGACGTGGTGGATTTGCCCGATCCACCTTTCTCGTTGCCGACGACGATAATGTGCGCCACGACCCTGCCCTCTTTGCTCGCACCCTGAAGCTGCCCCACCCAGGGTTTTCCCCACTATATGTTGTAGGGGCCTCTATGGAAAGTGGGCGTTTGCGTAAGAGAACTTATTCTGCAGCCATGTCGAGGAAGGCCGGTCCTGCGGCGCGCAGGCGGTCTGCGGCTGGGCCGGAGACATAAGCCAGCCGTCCGGCGCAGACCGTCATCTCGACGGTCCGGGTGGTTGCGTTGAGGATCGTCAGATCCGCGCGGAGGCCTTCGGCCAGACGGCCCCTGTCGGTGAGCCCCAGGAGGCGTGCAGGTTTTTCGGAGATCAGCGACCAGGCGTCCGACAGATGCAGAATGCCGGCTTCGACAAGGTGCCAGGCGGCCTCGGCCATGGCCCGGGGTTCGCCGCCGGAGGTCAGCGCTGAGCAATGACCGGATTGGACCAGAGCGCGGGTGTCGGGCGATCCGCGCATGCCTTTCAGGACTTCTCCGGCGTGACCAAAGACCGGGTCCCCCACGGCATCTGCGGCGCGGGCCACGCCGTCTGTCGCGGGCAGGGCGCAGAGCCGGGCGCCGATGAGCGAATAGTGTTCGCGTGCCTCGGCAGAGCTGACGGCGAGGGAGCCGTAGCGTAGGCCCATAGCATCGAATTCCGTGGCCAGTGTGCAGAGGTAACGGGCGACAACACCTTGGGATGGTTTGTCTTTTTCTAGCGTTTCGACGGTGGCGGAGCCGCGATGATGTTTCAGGAAGTCGTCCAGCGTGTCGCGGAAATAGGCGAGACGCAGCCCGTGCGACACGGCGGCGTCGATCAGGTCGTGGCCGGTCTCGGTCGTATGGATTTCGATGACCAGCGCGACGTGGAAGTCGGACAGGGCGCGGCCGGTTCGCCGATTTTCGGCGGCTGCCCTCATCGCCCGGCGGGCCGTGGCCGGGGTTTCCTCAGCGGTTTCGAGAGACCATCCCTGACGAACAAACCCGGTGGTGATCCCGTGGCGTAGGGCGGCTTGCTCGGCGCGGTGCAAGGCGCTGCGGACGTCTGAATTTATGTCGAAATCTTTCAGGTCAGCGCCGCAGAGATCGACAATGCCGGGCAGGATCAGAAAGCCGGTCAGGTCAACGTCGGTCCAGGCGTCGTCCACGATACGGCCCTCTGCGATGGCGATGGGGCCATCCGTCAACTGCCCGTCTTTGAGGGCTGAGGCGCCTACAAAGCGAAGGGGAGGAAGATGGGGCACCATCGGAAGATCCTGGCCGGAGTGATAACAACGCATATTGTCTGGCGCGGCTAGCAGGCTGATGTATCGGTGAAATGACAGTCAGACTCCGCCCCGGGAGTTTTTTGTTGCTGTCCTTTGAAGTGTTGTAATTTCTCAAACGCAAAACGCCGCCCAATGGGGCGGCGTAATGTAATCCGAAATTCGAAAGATTCGGTTAAAACCCGAGGCCTTCGTACTTCTTTTTGAACTTCGAGACGCGGCCGCCGGTGTCCATCAGGCGTGTGCCGCCGCCGGTCCAGGCGGGGTGCACCGAGGGATCGACGTCGAGCGAAAGCGTGTCGCCCTCTGCGCCCCAGGTCGTGCGCATCTGGACGATGTCGCCGTTCACAAGCTTCACGTCGACGGTGTGATAGTCGGGATGAATGTCTTTTTTCATATCCGCAGGTCCTTACGCCTTCGCGCCCGACTTGGGCTTGTAGTTGGTGTCTTCTGCGATCCGTGCCGACTTTCCGCGGCGGCTGCGCAGATAGTAGAGCTTGGCACGGCGCACGCGGCCCCGGCGGACCACAGTGATGGAGTCGATGTTCGTCGAATGGAGGGGGAAGACCCGCTCTACGCCTTCGCCGAACGAAATCTTGCGGACGGTGAACGAGCCGGCGATGCTGTCGCCGCCTTTGCGGGCGATGCAGACGCCTTCGTAGTTCTGCACACGGGACCGCGTGCCTTCCGTCACCTTGTAGCCGACGCGGATGGTGTCACCCGCTTTGAAGTCTGGGATCTCTTTGCCAAGCGCGGCCACTTGCTCGGCTTCGAGTTCTGCGATCAGGTCCATCTGACCCACTCCTTTGCTGCCTGCGGTTTCATCCGCAGAGGTCTTGCCGCCTCAGAGCTCCGGGGTTTTGGTCGGGTCGGTCATGGCGCCCGCCGGAGAGTTCAGGTCATCATTGCTTACGGTGCCCGTCGGACATTCCGCCCGCGAACCCGCGCCGTATAAGGGCAGTGCGGGGTTCGATCAAGCAAAATCACTCATAAACATGACCGAGCCAGAACAGGAGCGCGGCCGC
>CAWUIX010000425.1:0-2873 GCA_963922395.1 uncultured Rhodobacterales bacterium
TCCACTCTGAACACCGTGCTGTGGTGGAAGGCGGAAAGCGCGAACCACGGTTCACCGGGCAAGTCGCCTGGCGCACGGTGATCGAAGACGACCCAAGCGCACCACGCATCGCCGAGGTTTTTATGGGCCCCGGGCGGCACCTTGTGACCTATCCTTTGAAGGGCGGTTTTCGAAACATCGTCGCTGTCGAAGAGCGCAAAGGATGGGTCGCCGAAAGCTGGCATATCGAAGATGAGCCGGACCACCTGCGCGCAGCCTTTGAGGGTTTCGGGGGCCCGGTGCCGGAGTGGCTCTCTCGCGCTGAAACGGTCAACCTCTGGGGCCTGTTCCGGCACCCCGTGGCGCGTCATTGGTATCGGGATCAGACGGTTCTCTTGGGTGATGCCGCCCATCCGACCCTGCCGTTCCTTGCTCAGGGCGCGAACCTGGCGCTGGAAGATGCCTGGGTTCTGGCCGATCAGCTGGATCGATCCGAGGACAAATCGGCCCTGGTGGCCTATCGAAAGGCGCGGCGTGACCGCGTCCGGCGCGTCGTCAACGCGGCGACGGCCAATGCGAGGAACTATCACCTCCGATCGCCGCTGGCAGAGATCGCGCATACCGTCCTACGGGTAGATGCGCGCCTGCGCCCGAGGGCTGTCCTTGGCCGGTTTGATTGGATCTACGGTCACGACGTAACTGCAGGCGACTAAAACCTTGTTCTTACGATAGAATGGGAAGGTCACCCACGAATCCGACTATTTTTGTCGGATTCCATCTTGACCTTGGCGGCGATATTTCCGAGTAACACAGTCAGAAATAAACCCACCGTCCCAGGGAGACCCGGATGACCCGCAAATCACTAATGCTCACGGTTGCTGCTGCCGCGACGCTGTTCGGCGCTGTGGTGCCTGCTTCCGCCGAAGGCGAGCTGAACCTTTACTCGTCGCGCCACTACGACACGGACGAGCGCCTCTACACGAATTTTGAAGAGCAGACCGGCATCACCATCAACCGCATCGAAGGCAAGGCGGACGAACTGATCGCTCGCATGACCGCCGAGGGCGCCAATAGCCCAGCCGACATCCTTCTGACCGTTGATACATCGCGCCTTCACCGCGCGAAGGAGGCCGGGCTTCTGCAATCCGTCGACTCCGACATCCTCGAGACACGCATCCCCGACAACCTGCAGGACGAATCGAACCAGTGGTTCGGGTTCTCGCAGCGGGCGCGCGTGATCTTCTACGCGAAAGACCGCGTCGACACGCCGCCGCAGTCCATGACCGATCTTGCCGACCCGGCCTATGCAGGCACGATCTGCATCCGGTCCTCGTCGAACGTCTACAACCAGACGCTTCTTGCCGCGATCATCGAACATACCGGCGAAGAGCAGGCCAAGACCTGGGCAGCTGGCGTGAAGGACAACATGGCCCGCGACCCGCAGGGCGGCGACACCGATCAGCTGCGCGCGATCGTCTCTGGCGAATGCGATATCGCTGTGTCGAACACCTACTACTTTGCCCGCGCCATCCGTCGCGATGTGGACGGCCTGAGCGACTCTGTCGATCAACTTGGCTGGGTCTTCCCGGATCAGGATACGGTCGGGGCCCACATGAACCTGTCGGGCGGCGGGATCGCAGCCCACGCACCGAACCGCGAGAATGCCGTGAAATTCCTTGAATACCTCGCCTCCGATCAGGCGCAGGAATACTTCTCTGCCGGCAATGACGAATACCCGGCTGTCACGGGCGTGGCACTTGCGCCGTCGGTGGCTCAGCTCGGTTTCTTCAAGCCGGACGACGTTGATCTCTCGGCGGTGGCGCAGCACCTGCCAGCCGCACAGCGGATTTTCAACGAGGTTGGTTGGGAATAACCACTCGTAAGTTTTCTTCCATACGTGCTCACAATCCCTTCCCGGGCGCGTATCCCACTAGGCCCCGAAGCCCTCGCTTCGGGGCCCTTTTTATGTCTCCGGTGTTAGGCCGGTTTCGGCCGCATTGGGCCGGTGGCCAAGGCCACGACAGAGTAGTATCACCGGCAGCAGACCGACCGCGACGATGACAAGCGACGGCACAGCGGCGCCTGAGAGGCGTTCGTCTGAAGCAAGCCGGTAGGCCTGTACCGCCAGCGTGTCAAAGTTGAACGGGCGCAGGATCAGGGTTGCCGGCAGCTCCTTCATCACATCAACGAACACGATCAGGGCTGCGGTCAGGACCGACGGTCTCAGGATCGGTAGGTGGACGCGTCGCAGCATGGCGCCGGGACTGGATCCAAGGGTCCGGGCCACCGCGTCCATATTGGTGTGGATCGTCGCCTGACCGCCATCGTAGGCGTTCAAGGCGGCGGCCAGGAAGCGCACCATGTAGGCAATGACGAGAAGCCAGATCGACCCGGTGATGAGAAGGCCAGTCGACACGCCGAACGTTTCGCGCATGACCGCGTCTAGCGCATTGTCAAAGGCCGCGAAGGGAACGATCAGCCCGACGGCGATCACGCCCCCCGGCACCGCATATCCGACCCGGGCAATGTGGGCGGCCCCGTTTGACATCGGTCCGGGGCTGAGCCTTTGGAAGAAGCCGATTAGAATGGCGGCGAGGACAGTCAGACAGGCCGCGACCGAGGCGAGCATCACTGAGTTGCGGACGAAGCCCAGATACCGGCTGGAGAGCAGATCCTGGCCCGACCCGATGGCCATTTCGGTCAGGACGATCACTGGCAGGACAAAGCCAAAGAGAACGGGGATGGCGCACAACGCGAAGGCCAGAGCCGCCTTCATCCCGGTGAGTTCTGCAGGCGCCAGACGCTCAAACCGGGCGCCTGTGGCGTGATGCCGGGCGGCGCCCCGGCTGATCCGTTCGAGCATCGCGAGGAGCAGTGCGAAGGCCAGAAGACCC
>CAWUIX010000426.1:0-2873 GCA_963922395.1 uncultured Rhodobacterales bacterium
TGCGGCGCCGTCGATTTCGACGCCGGCGTCGATCACATTCTTGAAGGCGCGCGCCAGGGCCGCGCGATCCGGGTAGAGGAAGGCCACATGATAGAGGCCCGCATGGCCTGGCGGTGGAGGGGTGCCCCCACGGCTTTCCCACGTGTTCAGCCCGATGTGATGGTGGTACCCGCCCGCCGACAGAAACGCGGCTTGCTTGCCGTAAAGCTGCTGCAGCTCAAACCCCATGACGTCCCGGTAGAACGCAATTGCGCGGTCGAGGTCGGCAACTTTCAGATGAATATGACCAACTTTGGTGTCCGGGTGAGTCACATAGGTCATGGCGGCTCTCCTTCGTTAGGAAAAACATGGGCCACAACGCGGACTCACAAAAGACTCAAGCCAGAACCAAATCTGTGCGGAAATGCAAATCCCCCGGCGGGGCACGCCGGGGGATCCGGGAGGACGGGTGGACCCCTGTCATCCAATCTGCCGGACAGGCAGCCGCGCAGATGAACACGGCGACCAACGTTGCGGGGACGAGGCGACGCCCGGCATGCGACCCGATTGCTCATCGCTGGGCGGGCAGGTTGCCCGGAATACACTAGAGCAAGCCTGAATCTATTTTGTGACGGGTGGGCCGATTGCCCAACTATTCTGCCAGATGGCACGCCACGCGAGCACCGCGCACCGTGCGCAGATCGGGTCGCTCACGTTTGCAGCGGTCAACGGCAATCGGACAGCGGGGATGGAAGGCACAACCCGAGGGCGGATTGATAGGATCCGGGATCTCACCCTTTGGCGGGTCCACCTCGCGTCCGAACCCATCCATCTTGGGCGCCGCTGCGAGGAGCATTTGGCTGTAGGGATGTTTGGGGTTCTCGAACAGATCTTCGGGACTGGCCTCTTCAACCAGACGGCCGAGGTAAAGGACCCCGATCGTGTCGGCCATATGCTGGACCACAGTCAGGTCGTGGCTGATGAACAGATAGGTCAGCCCAAACTCGTCCTTCAGGTCCGACATCAGGTTCAGGACCTGCGCCTGGACAGAGACATCGAGCGCTGAGGTCGGTTCATCGCAAACGATCAGGCGTGGTTCAGACGCAAGCGCGCGCGCGATGCAGATCCGCTGCCGCTGCCCGCCGGAGAATTCGTGCGGAAACTTGCCCGCGTCTTCGGCAGAGAGGCCGACCTGTTCAAGAAGCTTCTCGGCGAGCCCTTTCGTTTCTCCGCCTCGTGCGGCCACAGGCTCGGCGATGATGTCGCGCACTTTCCAGCGCGGATTAAGCGAGGCGAACGGATCCTGAAAGATCATCTGGATGTCGGAGCGCACCTGCTCGATCCGGTCGGGATCTGTCTCGACCGCAAGGTTGACGCCGCCGATCTCCACTTCCCCACCGCTGGGGCGCAGAAGGCCGACAACCATCTTGCCGATGGTGGATTTGCCCGACCCACTCTCACCCACCAGGGCATAGACTTTGCGCTCCGGGATCTCGAAGGACACATCGGAGACTGCGGTGAGCATCGCCTTCGGCAACCGTTCGATCAGGCGGTTCAGCCAGGGCTTCGAGACATCGAAGATGCGGGTGAGGCCCTCGACCCGGACGAGACCGCTCATGCCGTGGCCTCCGCAAGGATCGGGTACCAGCAGGCCGCGCGCCCGTCGCAGGTGGCGAGAGACGGGCTTGGGTCGATGCGACACTGGTCCTGTGCCTTTGGGCAGCGCGGGTTGAAGGCGCATCCTGTGGGCAGGTTCCCAAGCCGCGGCATCGATCCGGGGATCTGTCTTAGCCGCGCCTGACCCTTTGAGGCGAGAGGTGTCGAGCCCATCAAACCATCGGTATAGGGGTGACGGGGCGAAGTAATCACGTCGCGGACCGGTCCGAGCTCCGCCAGGCGCCCGGCATACATCACGGCCACGCGGTCGGCGGCCTCCGCGATGACGCCCATGTCGTGGGTCACCAGCATGACTGCCGTACCGCGTTCACGACACAGGCGCTTTAGCAGGGCAATGATCTGGGCCTGGACAGATACGTCGAGGGCCGTTGTGGGCTCATCTGCGATGACCAGAGACGGCTCGGCCGACAAAGCCAGTGCGATCACTACCCGCTGACGCATGCCACCGGAAAACTCATGGGGGTAGCTGCCGATCCGCTCTCGCGCCGCCGGGATGCCAACCTCTTCCAGCGCTGCAACGGCCCGGTCTTCGGCCTCGCTGCGGGAGATGTCGAGATGCTCGAGCATGGTCTCGGTCAATTGATCGCCAATCGGGATCAGCGGGTTCAACGAGGTCAGGGGGTCCTGAAACACCATCCCGATCTCTTTCCCGCGGATGCGACGCATCTCGCTCATTGTGAGCCCGTCGATCTGTTTGCCGTTCAGGTGGATCTCTCCCCCGGTGATCCGAGCGGGACGGTCGAGGAGACCGATCACGGCGTTACCGGTCATGGATTTGCCGGCGCCGGATTCGCCGACGACGCCAAGGATCTCTCCACGCTTGATGTCGTAGGACACCTTGTCGACTGGGCGCAGCACGGCATGGCGGGTCGGGATCTCAACGACAAGATCGCGGACGGAAAGAACGGTATCAGTCAAAGAGGACCCCTTGGATGGTCGATCCGTCCGTTATTGGACGGTCCTGCGGGGGAGGGCAAGCCGTTCAGCGCGCCTAAACTTTGGTCCAAGGCCCACGAAAACCTGCCCAAAGTCCAATCCAAGCCGTTCGTTCGGATCCACATTTGCCGTCCATCGCAACACGATATGGAAAGGAACTCCAATGACCTTCAACACAAAAACCACGCTGATGGCCGGTGCGCTTGCTGCTTTGATCCCTGTGGCTGCATTCGCGAACTTTACCGTTGGCGATCAGGTTCGAACCGATACTGACGAAATTC
>CAWUIX010000427.1:0-2865 GCA_963922395.1 uncultured Rhodobacterales bacterium
GTTAAGGCGCATTCTGCCACAGTTCTGCCACATTTCCCCGGTCATTGCGGCAGTGTGGGGGCAGGTTCGTGAGTGTGTCGATGTCCGAAGCCTGTAGAGCGTTTGATAGATTTCCGCCGGTCGATGAAATGACGTCCCGGTTGAGTCAAAAAATCCTTGAGGTCAGTGAACCTGAAGAGGCAGACGCGCCTGTCGAAGGACGTGTGAAAACCCGCTTTCTGAACTTTCGGTTCTCGGACAAGTCCGATGCCGATCACGCCGTGTCCGCTCCTCCACCGCCGCCGCGTCGACGCCGTGTGCGCACTGTGTCCCGCGACAGCGCCCCGATTGGGCGACTGACGATTGTCGAAGGCGCGGGCCGTGGCGCGGAGTTCCCGCTGACGAAGCAGTTCGTGCAGATCGGTCGCGGCGATGATCAGGATGTGCAGCTTGCGTTTGGGGACACTTCGGTGTCCCGCGATGGGCACGCTTCAGTGGCATATTACGGCAAGCAGATCGGATTTCTCATCCGGGATGGCCGCAAGCCCAATCCGGTTCTGTTGAACGGCATGGTCCTGCAAGGCGAAGATTGCCTGCGCGATGGCGATCAGATTCGCGTCGGTGATACGACATTGCAGTTCGTTCAGGTCTGATCCGACCGCTTAGCTGGTCCGCCAGAAATTCACAGTAAGAAGGGCGTAGACGCCCAGGATCTCCAGCCGGCCTGTGAGCATGGCGGCGATGAGGATCCATTTCGCGGCGTCGTTGAGGCCCGCGAAGTTGCCTGCGGGGCCGATTTGCCCCCCAAGTCCGGGACCCACGTTCGCCAGGGCCGTTGCCGCGCCCGAGATCGAGGTGATGAAGTCGAGGCCTGTGGCGCCCAGGGCCACCGAGAAAATCCCAAGCGACACGATGAACATCACGAAGAAAGCCATCACAGAGCTTAGAATGTCGTCGGAGACGGTCCGCCCGTCGAAGCGGGGGGTGAAGACGCCGTGGGGCGAGTGGATGCGGCGGATTTGTGCTTTGATCGATGAAAACAGTATCTGATAGCGGAAGATCTTGACCGAGCAGCAAGTGTATCCGGCGCATCCGCCTATGAGGCCAATGAAGAAGAAGATGGTGACCGCGAAGGGCCCCCAGAGCTGGTAGTCGGTGCTGGCGTAACCGGTGCCGGTCAGGATGGAGGTCAGGTTGAAGAGTGCCTGGCGGAACGCCTCTTCCAAGGTCCCGCCGGTGGAGGACATCCGGTAGAACACAAGGATCGTGACCGCTGCTGCGATGGTCCAGAGCAGGGCGTGGATCTGCGTGTCGCTGAAGAGGGGCCGGCCCGAGCCTGCGACCAGCTGCACGTAGCGGACGAACGGCAGGGCGGCGAGGATCATGAAAACGGTGGCAATGTATTCGGTGGCGCCGGGGAAGGCGCCGATCGAGGCGTCGGTGGTGGAGAACCCGCCCGTGGCGATGGTGGTCATGGCGTGGTTTATGGCATCGAAGGCGGACATGCCCGCCGCGAGATAGGCGAGCGTACACGCCAGGGTGAGGACGCAGTAGATCGCCGAGATCTGTGTCGCGATTGCCGTAGCGCGGGGCAGGATCTTGCCCATCGTGTCGAACGCCTCTGACCGGAACATCTGCATGCCGCCGATCCGGAGTTCGGGCAGGAACACCATGGCCACAACGATGATGCCGATCCCGCCGAACCATTGCAGCATCGAACGCCAGAGGAGGATGCCGTCGGGCAAGCTGTCGAGGTTGATGAAGACCGTGGAGCCGGTGGTGGTGAGGCCGGACATCGCCTCAAAAAACGCATTCACAAAGCGAGCGTCGGTTGCACCGAGCGCAAAAGGAATCGCGCCAAAGATCGGCAGCGCGAGCCAGACGCCAAAGGTCAGGAGGAAGGTCTGCTGGATCGACAGGCCCTGGCTGACGCCATTGGCGCAGGCGAGTGCGGTGAAGCCGCCCACCAAAGCCGTGAGGATCGCCGATTGAAGAAACGCCGGCCAGTGGTTGTTCCCCTCGGCCAGGTCGATGGCCATGGGGATCAGCATGGTCACGCCAAGGGCGCCGACCAAAAGGCCGATCACATATCCGACGGGGCGCAGATCAATCATGGGGGGAGCGTTGCTGCGCCGCCGTCGCCAAGTCAAGGCGACGGCGGCTGTATCACACCGGATAGGGCCTAAACACACAGGCCCCGCTCTGGGGGAAGTTTACCGGTGCGAAGCCACTTTCACGTCATCCGACATGAAAGAGTGTCTCAAAAAACCTCGGATCGAGGCTCGCATTCTCGAAGGTCCCCCCTTCGGTCAGCACGCTGACAGCGTCATGGCTGTGTAAACTCTCTTGGTGGCTGGCTACCACCCGAAAATCGCCGACACGGGTGTCTGCATGGAGCACTTCGGCGAAAAGTCGCGCAGCGTCCTCGACAAAAATCGGGTTGGCGGCGTTCAGTTCGGCGAAGGCCTGTTCGTCTTCGCGCTTCACCATCACCTGGGTTTCGGTCGGGACGGCGCGACGGCACATCTCGATCAGATCCTCGAACCAGAGGCACTGTGCGTCGTCATCCAATGCCACGGACACACGGGCCACCGAGCGCTGGGAATGCGGCGTGGCGAGCTGGCCCCGGGTCTGGCGGGCATGTTCGCTGAGTTCCAGGGAACAGGGGCAAGTCGAGGAGTAGACATAATCGAGATGCACGATCTTGCGCCGGACCCCGTCCTGTTCGACGAGTTCCAAGGCGATATCGTAATACTGCCACCCGTTGAGGCCCGAGCGGAGGCTTTCCACCTTCATCGGGAAGGAGAAGCGCATCTGGATGCGGGCGTCGAAGCTTTCGAGGTCGCGCTTGTAGTCGTCAAGCGCCGCCTCGATCACGCCGAAGGA
>CAWUIX010000428.1:0-2855 GCA_963922395.1 uncultured Rhodobacterales bacterium
TGCCGAAGGCTGGAAGGATGGCCACCTGCCGATTGCGGCAGACGGGTTGCGGGTGAATGTATTTGCGTCCGATCTTGATCACCCCCGCTGGATCGAGGTGCTTCCGAATGGCGATGTCCTTGTCGCCGAGTCGAAGGAACAGGTCGGCCCCCCAAAGACACTGATGGATCATGCGGCACAGGCGACTATGAGGCGCGTCAAAGCGATTGGCAAAAGCGCCAACCGCGTCACGCTATTTCGGGACGAAGACGGGGATGGGGTTGCCGAGACGCGGCATGTCTTTGTGGAGAACGAGAACCAGCCCTTCGGCATGGCTCTGGTCGGCGACAAGTTTTACCTTGGCAACACGGACGGGATCAAAGTCTTCGGTTACGTAATGGGGTCGACCAGGCTCGAAGGCGAAGGCAAGACGCTGGTGGAGTTCAAGCCGCACGGCCACTGGACGCGCAGCCTTCTTGTCTCGCCGGACCAGACCAAGATCTACGCGGGCGTCGGTTCGCTCACCAACATTGCCGATCAGGGCATGGAGGTTGAGGAAGGCCGCGCCGCGATCTGGGAACTTGATGTGGCCACAGAGCAAGCGCGTATCTTTGCAACCGGCCTGCGAAACGCGGTCGGCATGGCCTGGGAGCCGACGACGCAGAAACTCTGGACCGTCGTGAATGAGCGCGATGGTCTCGGCGATGAAACACCGCCCGACTACCTGACGTCTGTGGTCGACGGCGGGTTCTATGGATGGCCCTACAGCTATTGGGACAGGATCGTCGATGACCGGGTGCCCCAGGACGCCGAGATGGTCGCAAAATCCGTCGTCCCCGATTACGCGCTTGGCGGCCACACCGCCTCTCTGGGTTTGTGCTGGATGCCGGACGGAACGCTGCCAGGATTTGGCGATGGCATGGTGATTGGCCAGCACGGGTCCTGGAACCGCTCGATCCTCAGCGGCTACAAGCTCATCTTTGTTCCGTTCAAGGATGGGAAGCCAAGCGGCGCCCCCCGAGATATTCTGACCGGGTTCCTCTCGGAAGACCAAAAACTCGCCTATGGCCGCCCGGTCGGTGTGACCCTCGGCGCGGAAAAGAAAAGCCTTCTTATGGCGGACGATGTAGGGGACGTGATCTTCCGTGTAGCCGGAGCTTAAGGCCCTGGCACCCATCATCCGCCGTCGAGGCGAGATCCAGAAGCGTCCGACCTCTCCATCGCTTGCTGCAAACTATGTGAGCTGTGCGTCCGGCACGGCAAACCGGACTGCGGTCTGACCTCTCCAGAGACGTGTCGACGGCATTACAAGCATCGTATTGTCACCCGGCGTGCGAACAGCCCGGTCCCCATCATGCCCAATCAGTGTTCCGGCTTTGGGAAGGACCTCTCCCCCGGAAAACGCCTTTGCGAAGGTGAATGCCTCGCTTTCGATGGTCACTGCCTCGACAACGGTAAATGTCTTTTGTGGCGGCGGCACTTCAAACGACCCGATACGATCCTGAGATATCGTTCCGGTCGCCGCAAGAAACCGGACCGTGGCTTCGATCGCCAGATCTCCCGTCGAGATTTGCCAATGCTGACCACACTCGATCAGCAATGCAACTTTCGCAGACCGCGCATCATCGAAGGCCCCGAAATCGCGCATGCGCCGGCCAGATGCATGTCCCGCGTCCCCGACAACGCGCTCGGGAACGCCGATCTTGGCGGCCAGGTCTTTGCTCTTTCTATGGCGCCCGGTCATCATCAGCGGCGGAGCGCGATGCTGCATACTGTGCAAGTCCAGAAGATAGTCGATATCCTCCAGGACAGGCCGAACTTCACGGGCGCGCTCAAGCTCGATGCTGGTCCGATCCCCCTCAAGAACCTCCCTACCCCACACGCGGTTCATGTCCTCGTCGATCCAGCGGGTTCTGTTGGGATCATCCGGGTCAAAGGCGCGGTACGCCTCGACATTCATGAAAGCGAGTGTAAGCGTTCCGGCAACCGGTCGTACGTCCCCTTGCATAAGCCAATCCAGCGCGATGACGCCGCAGGGTTCGTTTCCATGGACGATGGCGCTGACCATGACGTTTGGCCCCGGCTGCCCGCTGTCGAAGCGCCAGACATATGGTACTTCGGTATTCCCCTTGGCATAGGGCTCGATATCCGGTGTCGAAAGATCCACAGGATAGGCGTTTGGAATATTGATCGTGCTCATGGCTTCCTGTTTCCTCGAAGTCTGGCCAGACTTGCAAGAGGCTCATATGACAACTCCCAGGATCGCCCTTCTCGGCGCCATTCTTGAATCCAACCGGTTCGCCCCGCCTGCGGAGCGGGAGGACTTCACCCGACTGACCTGGCTCTCAGGGAACGACCTGATTGAAGAGGCAAGATCCGCGACACCGAAGCTCGCCACCGAATTCGCCGCCTTCGTCGGCGCCATGGACGCCACTGGGGATTGGACACCCGTGCCTTGCATGCTGGCGGCCAGCCATCCGGCAGGGCCAGTGCGCGAAGCCGTACTTGAAGAGATCATGCGCACATCCGAGAGCATGCTGCGGGCAGCCGGACCGGTCGACGCCGTCTACGTCTGCAACCACGGCGCAATGGTTGCCGAGCATGATCACGATCCCGACGGCCTCTTCATGGCGCGCATTCGCGAGGTTGTTGGCCCGGATGTCCTCATTGTCTCAACGCTCGACCTGCATGCCAACATCTCCCAGCGCATGGTTGATGCCTGCGATCTGATCGTGGGCTACCGCACCAATCCCCACGTCGACCAGATCGAACGCGGTGAAGAGGCCGCCTTCTCGATCCGCCGCATACTTGCGTCAGGTACACGCCCGAAGATTGCGCATGTCAAACTCCCGCTGGTGCCGGCATCTGTCACGCTT
>CAWUIX010000429.1:0-2848 GCA_963922395.1 uncultured Rhodobacterales bacterium
ATTCTACGCCCAGCAAGGCAAGGCGCTGGAATGTGCAGGTTATGGTGAAAGGTCAACGCAACAGAAAAGGCGCTCCCCTCCGAACGGACTTCGGACTAGGCGGTGCGGATGTTGTCAAGCTCAATCAGGCAAGAGAACGCGCGCTTGAGTATCGCCGCACGGCGAAACAAGGCCTTAACCCTCGCTACAATGCGCGCCAGGAGATCCCGACATTTGAAGAGATCGCGGAGCAGGTTCATATTGAGCGGCTGCCAACCTGGAAGAACGCTAAGCACGGTCAGCAATGGATCAACACGTTGCGCGACTACGCCTTTCCAGAAATCGGGCGCATGCCGGTCGACAGCATTCGACATCGACAGTGACTCTGAAAAATGTGGGGGCTAGTCTTCCTAGTAGCACGACACCGCCGCTCTCGCACTCGGTCGAATGCTGCGCGGATCCGGTTGAGGGGGACGTATATGTGCATGGTACGACACTTGGGCTTCCTGGCCTTGGCGCTAGTCTATACGATCCCGGCCGTCGCGCAGGGCACCAACGACAGATTCTGCTCTGTGACTGGCCTCGAGGGCATTGCTTCTGCGCAAGCCCCGTCCGGTCCGACAAGACAAGTCTTCGCAGATCAACCGATCTCTGCCGATGAGCGGATCGTTACGGGGGCCGAAAGCCGGCTCGAGATTCTTTGCGACGACGGCATCAGGATCACAGTTGGCCCGCAGACCGAGCTTGACCTGACTAATCTCGTCGGTTCGGGGCAGCCCGAGACAAGTATCATGCTTCGGCTGCTGGGCGGCATAGCGGGATTCCTGGCACCGGAAGGAAACCGAACCGAATTCGAAGTGGAAACTGACTTAGCCATCGCCTCGGTCAGGTCGACCGAGTGGATCGTAGAGTCTTCTTCGGAGACGGGCACGGCCGTTTTCGTGGCGTCCGGCGTGGTCGAAGTGACGACTGCCGTGAACAGCTATGTTCTGTCCGAGAGCGAAGGGATTGATGTCGCGCCGAACAGCTCTGCGAGCGCGGTGAGTGTCTGGGGTCCTGCGCGCGTCGAACGATCGAGAGACGCTCTCGGTTTCACCTGGCGGTAACCATGCGCGCTATCACGCGGCTTGGACAATGGACGGCGCGACCGGTGGTTTTGGCGCTTGCCGCAGCCGTCTTTGCGATATGGCGGGCATTCCTCGGCGACTCCTTCACAGACACCCTTGAGGATCGCGCACTCGACCTGCGGTTCCAGTTGCGCGGGGAGGTCGAGCCGCCCGACGAACTCCTCATCGTCGCATTCGACGAAGCCGCAGTGGAACGCCTCGGCTGGTCGCCCCCGCCACGCGAGGCGGTAGCCGCCGCGATAGAGGCCATTCTGGATGGCGGTGCCCGATCCCTTGCTCTGGACATGCTGTTCGTTGACCCCGGCCCCGATGACGAGCGGATGGCCGCCGCGCTAGAAGGGGGTCCTCGGGTGATCCTCGGGGCTGCACACACACGCGGCACGGGCGCGGTCGCATCCGATTGGCTGGAAGAGGCACTCGACCGGAGCTCGTTCGCAATTGTCGTTGATCCGCCGCCTCTACGCCCCGTGTCGGGCCGATTGTTGGCGCCTGTCGATGCGTTACTGAGGGACGTCCGGCTGGCGCATGTAAACCTGGCCCGCAGCCCCGACGGAACCGCACGTCGGGTACCGCTCTACATCCGGGTCGACGAAGACAGGTATCTCCCGGCCCTTAGCCTGGAAACTGCAAGGATCATGATCGGTGTTCCACACGACCGGATGGTGCTTCGTCCCGGCCGTAGCGCCGCGATCGGTGACGTCGTGATCGCGACCGACAGCGACGGCATGGTCCAGATTAACCACTATGGAGATGCCGGCACGATTCCGTCGATCGGGGTCCTTGATATCCTGGAGCAGCGCGTGCCGAAGACCGTTTTTGACGGCCGTTCCGTCGTCATGGGGGTGACCGACGAGAGCTTTTCCGACGTCTTTGCCACGCCGTTCTCCCCACGGGTGCCTGGCGTTGAGGTTATGTCGACGATCGCGGGGAACCTGTCGCAGGGAGAGGTTCTTGTTCAGACCGGGCCCGCTCGCGCGGCAAGCCTTTTGGCAGCTCCGGCCCTGGCCTTCGCCGTTGCCCTTACGACGGGCTTTGCTTCGCTCCCGCTCGCCGTGGTCACCGCAGGGCTTGCGTGGATCGCTGGGATGCTCATCATCTATCTGCCCTTTATCCACGCCAATCTGATCCTAGACGCCGTTTCGGTGATCTTCGCACTAGTCATTGCAACGGGCGCGTCGGCGTTGAGGTGGTTCCGGCAGACACGGCGAATGAACCTGAGCCTCGATCGGGAGCGAGCGAACCTCTCGCGCTACGTCTCGCCGCGTCTTGCCGATGAACTCGCGGTCCAGGCCGTGCCGGGGTTTGATCGTCGCGTTCAACCGGGCGCGATCCTTTTCGCGGATCTCGTAGGCTTCACCACCATCGCCGAGCGCATGACAGCCGAAGACGTCGCAGCGCTCATGCGTGGCCTGCATCGCTTCTACGAGCGCTGCGCAGAGCGGCACGGTGCTGTTATCATCAGTTTCGAGGGCGACGGCGTGATGATGGCGTTCGGTCTGCCAGAACCGGCGGCGGACGATTCCGTTCGTGCCTTGAGATGCGGTAGGGACCTCGTAAAGGGTATGGCCTGGCCCGCTGATGCTGACGACAGCGACCGTTTGCGGCTCCGCGTGAGCGCAAACTATGGACCGGTCTCGGCCGCCATCGTCGGAGGAGATCGCCACGCCCACGTGACGATGAGCGGCGATACGGTCAATGTCGCGTCCCGGCTGCAGGATGTCGCCAAAGCCAACGGGGCACAC
>CAWUIX010000430.1:0-2840 GCA_963922395.1 uncultured Rhodobacterales bacterium
CGTGCGCCTGCTGCCAGCAAAGGGCATGACACTCCCGTTCGTGAGCTATGGGGGGTCGTCGATTATCGCCAGCGGTATCCTTGTCGGCATGCTACTGGCACTCACACGCATTCGACCGCAGGGTGAAATCCGCGATTACCTGATCCGGAGCGGGCGATGAGCACGGCACCGCATCTCGTCATCGCTGCGGGCGGAACTGGCGGGCATATGTTTCCCGCTCAGGCGCTTGCGGAAGCGCTTCTCGACAAGGGCTGGCGCGTAACGCTGTCCACTGACGCCCGTGGCGCCCACTACACCAGCGGCTTCCCCAATGCCGTCGAAATCCGACAGGTTTCCAGCGCGACATTCGCCCGAGGCGGTATGATCGCCAAGGCGTTAACCCCACTCAGGATCCTGGCAGGTTTCGGAACATCGGCGCTTCGATTTCTGGTGGACCGACCAACCGCCGTGGCTGGATTTGGCGGGTATCCCTCCATCCCGGCTCTCGGAGCGGCATGGCTCCTCAGAGTTCCGCGAATGCTCCATGAGCAAAACGGCGTCCTGGGACGCGTCAACGAAGTCTTTGCCCGGCGCGTTGACAAAGTCGCGTGCGGAACATGGCCAACCACGCTTCCGAAAGGAGTAGAAGGAATTCCCTGCGGGAACCCGGTCCGCGCGGCGATTCTCGAACGCGCGGAAGCACCCTACCCGGGCCTCGATGGCCCGCTCTACATTCTCGTCATGGGCGGCAGTCAGGGCGCGCGCATTCTGTCCGAGGGCGTGCCGAACGCGATCGCCATGCTCTCGACGGACTTGCGGGGCCGATTGAGAGTATCTCATCAGGCGCGACAGGAAGATGCCGACGCCGTCAGAGAGACCTACTCGTCAGCCGAGATTGATTCCGAGGTCCAGACATTTTTTGAGGATGTTCCGGAGCGCATTGCGCGGTCCGCCCTCGTTATCAGCCGCGCTGGTGCATCATCAGTCGCCGACATCAGCGTGATCGGACGGCCCTCAATCCTCATTCCATTTGCCGCTGCCGCAGGCGATCACCAAACGGCAAATGCCAGAGGACTTGCGGATATCGGCGGAGCCTTGCTTGTGCCAGAGACGCAACTTGACCCCGGTTCATTGTGCGAGCACATCCGCGAAATTCTGACGTCGCCCGAAAAGGTAGATAAGATGCGACAAGCTGCCTTGTCCCACGCGATGCCGGACGCAACCGAAAGACTTGTGAACCTTGTCACAGACCTCAGCCGAGTGAGCCCGAAATGAACGCAGCAGCTGTTACGAAACTCCCGACTGAAATGGGGCCGATTCACTTTGTCGGAATCGGCGGGATCGGCATGTCGGGGATTGCAGAGGTCCTGTTGTCGTCCGGGTACACCATTCAAGGCTCTGACCTCAAAAGAACTAAGATTACCAATCGCTTGGAGGAAATGGGGGCAACCATCTTCGAAGGTCAGTCCCCGGAGAACCTCGAAGGTGCGGAAGTCATCGTGATCTCTTCCGCGATCAAGAAGGGGAACCCGGAACTGGATGAGGCGCGCCGTCTTGGCCTGCCCGTGGTCCGCCGGGCCGAGATGCTGGCGGAACTTATGCGCCTCCGCTCGAACGTGGCCGTTGCTGGCACTCATGGAAAGACGACGACAACCACCATGGTCGCGGCCCTGCTGGACGCTGGCGGGATAGACCCCACCGTTATCAACGGCGGCATCATCCACGCTTACGGCTCGAATGCGCGGGTGGGCGCAGGCGAATGGATGGTGGTCGAAGCCGACGAATCCGACGGCACTTTCAACCGTCTGCCGGCAACCATTGCCATCGTCACGAACATCGACGCCGAGCATATGGAGCATTGGGGCACGGTCGAAAACCTCCGTCGCGGCTTCGATGATTTCGTCTCGAATATTCCCTTCTACGGACTGGCGGTTCTCTGTACGGACCACCCGGAAGTTCAGGCGCTTGTCGGACGGGTTTCGGACCGGCGGGTCGTAACATTCGGCTTCAATGCTCAGGCCGACGTGCGCGCTGTGAACCTCAGATACGAAAGAGGAACTGCACATTTCGACATCGCCCTCGCCGCTGATGAAATGCTGATTGAAGACTGCACCCTTCCAATGCCAGGCGACCACAACGTCTCGAACGCTCTCGCGGCCGTGGCGGTCGCACGGCATTTGGGCATGAAAGCATCAGAGATCCGGGAAGCGCTGGCCGCGTTCAAAGGGGTCAACCGCCGGTTCACCAAGGTCGGCGAAATCGACGGAATCACGATCATCGACGACTACGGTCATCATCCTGTCGAGATCGCAGCAGTGCTGAAAGCCGCACGGCAGGCCACCGAGGGTCGGGTCATCGCCGTGCATCAGCCCCACCGATATTCGCGACTGTCATCGTTGTTCGACGACTTCTGTACCTGTTTCAACGATGCTGACGTCGTCGGAATTGCCGAGGTCTTTGGTGCAGGTGAAGCACCTATTCCGGGTGCGACCCGAGAAGACCTGGTCGCTGGACTCATCCGTCACGGGCACCGTCACGCCCGCGCGGTTGTCTCCGAAGATGATCTGGAACGTCTTGTCCGCGAACAAGCCCGTCCTGGCGATATGGTGGTCTGTCTTGGAGCAGGAACCATCAGTGCATGGGCAAATGGTCTTGTCGGACGCCTTATGAAACAGGCCGGTTAGGCCTCGAAACAGACTGTTTCGGCTTCCGCCCTTCATTTATGTCGATTATGTGGCATTTTAAGGATGGGTGTGGGGCGTTCTTCCGCCACCCACGTTGAATTTGTACAAGTATCCGCTGGTCTTTGACCGGCGCTTAGCGAGTTGAGGTCCACGATGACCCCTTTTGAACGTGTCCGT
>CAWUIX010000431.1:0-2830 GCA_963922395.1 uncultured Rhodobacterales bacterium
GCTCTTTGGAACGTTTAAGGAGATTTAAGGCGGAGCTTAAGGACGCTTCATACGGTCAGCGTCACTCTTGGGATCAACGCAACTGCCCCAAGAAGGACCAGACCCATGCAAGGACACCACCGCTCAGACCTCAATGCCCGCGGTCGCATGCAACAGGCCCGCCGCCATTCGATCGAATCCGACATCTGGCGCGGTACACGCACCGGGCCGCACCTCGGTTTCTTCTGTCGACTTCGCGAAAGCTTTGGGCGCGTTCGAAACCGCCGCATCGACCGGTAAAGGGTCAGTCGGGAAGACCAGCTCCGGCAAAGGCATCGCGCACGCGTTCCCGGATTTCGGGTGAATTCCATCCCAGGCGCGCCACCGCAACGGTTGCACTGAACTCCGGCACGATCTCCATAACCTCCGTCGCCAGCGCCTTGGCCGCTGCAATCTCCCCACTGCACCAGTACGCATAGAGAAGCCCAAGGACGGTCGACCCGTTGCGTGGCGCTTCCGATAGCGAGAGTTTGAGAATGTCGATCCCGGCTTCGTGGTGGCCAAGGTGGATCTCGGACATCCCCCAACCCATCCGCGAGTAGGCGCCAAAATATCCAATCGGATCGAGGCGAACCGCCCGGCTGAAGAGGTCAATAGAAGCCTCGAAATTCAGGGCGTAGCTTTCCACCCACCCTGCGGAGCTGAGGACAAGAACCGAATTCGGACTTTGACGGACAGCAGCACGGGAGGCCTGCAGACCAGCCTCCTTATCGTCCGACAAGAACGCATCAAGGAAACTTGCGAACGCAAGCACAACGGGCTCGTCCATGTGGTGGGCCATGAGGTCCCGCGCCATGGGCGCAAGCGCTTCGATCGCGTCATGACTGATCCAACGCGCGCCCCGGGCGAACATGTAGGCCCGGCACTTCCAGGCTTTGGCGAGCGCAAACTCCGGATCGAGGACGACCGCGCGATCCAGCAAAGCGACCCCTTCGCGAAAGATCTCCACCGAAAGCGGTCGAATGACCATGGGGCGGGCTCTGAGATAGAGGTCGTAGGCCTGTAGGTTGTCGGTGGCTTTGTCGTCCTGCCGCCCTGCCTCTGCCAGGAGAAGCGTGGGCTCAATCGCACCCGCAACCTTCTTGGTCAGCTGGTCCTGAAGCGCGAAAAGGTCGTCGTCGGCACCTTCGATCCGGTCGGACCAGATGGTGCGTCCCGTCGCAGCCTCGACCAGTTGCACAGTGATCCGAAGCCGACCGCCACCCTCCTGGATCGCGCCCTCAAGGACATATCGCACACCGAGTTCCGCGCCCACAGAAGCAAGGTCGATGGGAACGCCCTTGTAGCGAAAGCTGGAGGCGGCAGCGATGATGAAAAGGCCCGACAAACGCGACAGTCCAGCGATCAGGTCGGTCACGATGCCATCGACGAAGTACTCTCGCTCCGCGGTGCCGGTCAGGTTGGAAAAGGGCAGCACGGCAAGGGATGGAATATCCGGAAGAGAGGGACCGGCCGGCTCGACAGGCGCGCTGTCACCGGCAAGCATGTAACCCACGCCCGGCACAGTACGGATCGTATCCGTCCCGAGCACCCGGCGAAGCGTCGATATCTGGACGGCCAGGTTGCCTTCCTCCACGATCAACCCGCCCCAAACGCCATCAAGCAAGGCCTGTTTTCCAACCACCTCGCCCGCGCTCGCATAGAGCAGATGGAGGACGTCAAAGGCGCGCGCACCAAGCGGCAGGACCTCTCCGCCAAGACGGGCCTCACGCTGTTCGGGGTGAACGGTTAGATCTTTGAGCGTCATGGGTTGCACTGAATATTGGCGAGGATCAGACTACCATTCCGATCGGTAGCGTTAAGCCCTTTCCGCGCTCTCCACCTAAGGATGCCTCCGACTGTGCCGGGACGAACATGGATACGCTGGCACGATATTCGTCAAACGCCCGTCGGACCTCGGAGATTACCACAGGTGCTCCGATAAGGTACGCTAGTGATCTAGCGGGCTGGTTTCACGGAATACGGAAGCTCATCAAACAGGCCCCCTGTCGCACCGATCTTGGCGCCCTCAATTTCAAGCATTCTGAGCTTTAGCTCGATTCCCCCATGTGCAGAGAAACCGACCATCCTGTCGCCCGCCCCAATAATGCGATGACACGGAACAATGATTGGAAAGGGGTTGTGACCCAGGACTTGGCCAACTCTGCGGGCGAGGCTGATGTCACCCAACCCTTCGGCAATCTTTCCATATGTTGATGTTTCACCGGGTTGGACTTTGCGCGCCGTCATGAGGACACTCGCGGTAAAAGGTTCCAACCGAGCGAAGTCGCATCGGATTGGGGACAGATCGGCCGTCCCGTGGGTGAGCAGATCGTTTATCAAAGTGATCGCATTTCTAATGGCCTCAGGCGGGTCGCCGATCTTCCCACCGCTCCGTCTGGCAAGAGTGCGTTCCGTCGCGCCCGGCGTTCGGTCGGCAAGGCACGTGGCGACCACCATCTCATCGCGCCATGCGATGCCGCAGACACCGATCTTGGTATCGAAGAGACTGAATTCCACCATGCGAAAACGCTACAGCCATTCTCCAGGGATAGAAATGATCTGCCATCCGATTGTCGGCGTGGGCCAGCATCCGTCTTATAGCTCGAGGGTGACGACCCATTTGTGTTTGCCGATCTTGCGGGTGCGTTCAAAACCGAGCCGGTCAAACATATGCAGCGCCCCATTGAACAGAAACGCAGGGGTGGCTTTCCGACCCTCAATGTCTTCCGGGTAGCCCTCGATCCGACCTCCGCCCAGTTCCTTGATCTGTGCGACCGCGCCGACGAGTGCGGCGGACGCGACCCCGCCG
>CAWUIX010000432.1:0-2799 GCA_963922395.1 uncultured Rhodobacterales bacterium
CGCCCCGGCTGAGTTTTGGCACGAGCGGGATGTAGAGAGCATGAGCCATGCAACCCCAGAAATAGATCATCTCGCCGCGCCCGACCTCGAACGCGAGCGCGGCAGAGAGGTCGCCACGAAAGATGACCCAGAGCGCACCGAGCGCGCCGATGCCGAGCGCAACGGCCATGCCTCTCGTCAGAACCTGCCGCATCACGAGGTAGCCGAAGCCGGCGGCCATGAGCGGAGTGAGCGTGAAGACTGCGGCAGTCGAGACAGGCGTGGCGGTCTTCAGCCCCTCGAACATGAGAACGAAATAGGCGCCATAGAGCCCGCCAAGGATCGCGTAGCGCCAGGGCGCATTGAGAACCGCCCGGTTCAGGTGGCCCGCGCTCCATGCAAGACCGCCCAGCAGGATCGCGGTGAGGGCGAAGCGGATCGCCGTGAGGGCAGCGGGGTCGATGTCGTTGGCGATCCGACCGCCGAGTGAGAACGACCCTGCGACGAAACACGCAAAGAGCAACATGGCCAGATGGCCCTGCAGCTCGTCCCGGCGCGTCGGCTCTGCCGCGCCTACCAAGACTTGGCGTCTTCCTTCAGAAACTTCAGGAAGGCCTGCACCTTGGTTGTGCGATGCAGATCGACATGGGTGACGAGCCAGAGTGGCGCGAGCCATTCGTCCTGCGTATCGAAGAGCTGGATCAATGCGGGGAAGCGCTCGGCCTCCCATTCGGAGATGAACCCAATTCCGACGCCCTCGAGGATCGCATCCCGGATCACGCGGTAGTCGGTTCCCCGGAAGGTGATCTGATCGGGAGACACACGCTGGAGCAGCCAGCGGACGAACGGTGCGCGGGAACCGAAGTTATCAAGGGAGACGAAGCGGTGCCCTGTGAGGTCATCGACGGAGTCAGGACGCCCGTGTCGGGCAATGTAGTCTTCTGTGGCGTAGAGGGAGACTTTCTGAGGCACAAACGGCTGTACGACATTGTCCGGGTTGTCGGGGGCCTGCCCCGCTCGGACGGCCACGTGGGCCTCTCCGTATTCCAGACGCAGAACTTCGTCACCGGTGAGGAAACGCACGATCAGGTCGGGGTACTCCGCTTGAAACCGGGCCAGCGTCCGCGTGAGACGCGGGGAGACAGACGAGAGCGAAGTGACAACGAGTTCGCCGGAGACACCGTCTCCGCGTCCTCTGATCCGGCCGACCAGTTGCGTAAACTGATCGTCGGTGGCCTGTGCCACCTGAAGAAGGTCCTGACCCGCCTCGGTCGAGGTGTAGCCGCGCGCGTGGCGCTGAAAGAGTCTGACGCCCAGACGCCCTTCGAGCGCGTCAATGTGCCGGATAACCGTGGCATGGTGGACGCCAAGCGCATCTGCTGCCCCGCTGACGGTGCCCATGCGTGCCACGTGATAGGCGGTTCGGATTTCATCCCATGTACTGATCGACATCGCGTTCTCTTCTTTTTCCGCGTTGAGGCGCTGAACCGACTCTACCGACCGTTGTAGAGTGCAAAAATATCAGGTCCAGAGCAAATTTTTCGATATCTCAACAAAATTGCACAAAACCCGTTCGCTCAAATGGAATACCCCGGGCCGAGCTATGCACCTAAGTCTGAACCGATCAGTTTTGAAGGAGCAGACAAATGACTTTGAACATTCTCCGCGTGGACGCTTCCGCCCGGCTGAACGGCTCGATTTCGCGGGACCTGAACGACAAGATTGTTGCCCGCTATCAGTCGGCTGGCCCGGTCGATGTTGTGACCCGCGACCTGACCCAATCGCTTCCGTTTCTCGATGAGGAATGGATTGGCGCAAACTTTACCGATGATGCCGAGCGAACACCGGAGCAGCGCGAGAAACTCGCCGTCTCAAATGCGCTGGTATCGGAATTGAAGGAGGCTGACGTCGTCCTGATTGGCCTGCCGATCTACAACTTTGGTGTCCCGGCCGCGTTGAAGGCATGGGTCGACCTGGTCGCACGCCGCGGTCTGACCTTTAACTACACCGAGAACGGTCCGGTCGGTCTGCTGGAAGGCAAGCGGGCAATCATCACCGTGGCCTCAGGCGGCACAGAAGCCGGGTCCGATATCGACTTTGCCACCGGGTACATGCGCCATGTTCTCAAGTTCATCGGCATCACCGACGTGATCTTTGTCAGCGCCGACCGCATGGCGATTGACCCCGAGACCACGCTGAGGGCCGCTGAAGACGCGGTTGCCAACCTGCCTATCGCGGCCTGATCGGCCTACTGAGGAGTTCCCGGATATGACTTATGTGATTCTTGTGATCAAAGCGCTGCTGACGCTGGCCTTTGTCGCCGCAGGTGGCGCCAAGCTGATGGGCGTCGAGATGATGGTCCAGACCTTTGACGCGATCGGTTGGGGCCAGTGGTTCCGCTATGTGACCGGCATCATCGAGGTGGGCGCTGCCGTCCTCCTCTGGGTCAGAGGTCGCGAGGCGATCGGTGCGTTTCTTCTGACCGCGACCATGGCCGCTGCCGTCCTGTTCCACCTTCTGGTGCTCGGACCGTCCTTTGTCCCGGCGCTGGTTCTGGGTGTGCTGGCGGCGATCGTCCTCTGGCAGAACCGGGATCAGTTTTCGGGAGCTGTCTGACTTCCCATCGGCGCGCCCTCCAACGCGCGCCGTCTGTCCTCCTCCGGGAGGTCATTCCACCAAACAGAATAGTTGGTATCAGCGGGATGCGCGCCTGAGACATCAGGCGCGCCATCCGTCCACCAGACCGGTCCCGCTTCGCCGAGCGCCTCCTTGGCCGCATCAACACGCGCTCGCGCCTCGTTGCCCTCGGCCTCGCTTCCC
>CAWUIX010000433.1:0-2797 GCA_963922395.1 uncultured Rhodobacterales bacterium
GCCAGGACCAGGTGGATGATGTTTTCGGTCAGGTCATGGGCGCCATACGTGATGTAGATCTTGGTGCCAGAGACCCGATAGCGACCATCATCGTGGAGGACCGCCTTGGTCGTAACCCGGCCCAGATCACTGCCGGCCTGCGGTTCGGTCAGGTTCATCGTGCCGGACCAGCGTCCGGCGATCAGCGGTTCCAGATAGGTGGCTTTCTGTTCGTCAGAACCGGTCAGAAGCAGGGCCTCGATGGCCCCATCCGTCAGGAGCGGACAGAGGCCAAAGCTCATGTCAGCCGCATTCAGCATCTCCAAACCAGCGGCGCCGGCGGCGCGCGGCAACCCCATGCCGCCAAATTCCACAGGGTGGGTCAGGGATTGCCATCCCATCTCGACAAACTGCGCATAGGCACGTGCGTTTGCTTCCGGGAGTGCCACACGACCGTTTTCGAACCGCGCGCCCGTGGCGTCCCCGCTGTACGACAGCGGCGCAATCTGTTCACTGCAGAACCGCGCGTATCCTTCGAGGACGGCCCCGATATCGTCCAGGTCGTAGTCCGCGTATTGCCCGATCCCCGACACCGTCTCCCAGTGAGAAAGATGCTCAACGCAGAACAGTAGATCCTGTACGGGGGGCTGGTAGGACATGCCGGGCGCCTTCAGGCAGATTATGGTTTTGCGTCATCTAGGCTTTGGAAAGCTTGTTGATAAGCTCATTTCTTGCCAAAATACTATCCGATCACGCCAAATCGGGCTTTGAACCAGCATGTCTCGCCAAGACCCCATCTCCCTGACGACGGTATCGGCGGGATTCATTCAAGATTGGCTGGATGCCCTCGGCACCTATTGCACGGCCGAGCAGATGACGTCCCTTCTGGCGCGGTCCGGTCTGCAGGCCGGGCAAATGACGCCGGAACACCGCGTTACGCTCGACGAGATTGCCCGGCTCTATCAGTTGGCCGCCCCGGAAACCGGGGACGAGATGATGGGGCTCTGGAGCCGCCCGATCCGGCCCCGGGCCTTGCAGCACCTTGTGACGGTGCAGCGTGGCGCGAGCAGCCTGACCTCGGCCCTCTATCGGTTTTCGACGTTCTGGAATCTGCTTTTGGATGATTTCCACCTGGACCTCCGTCACAGGCCGGATGAGGTCGAACTGGCGCTGGTCCCGTACGCGGCCGAAACCCAACCGCAGCGATTTGGCCATATGCTGATCCTGAAGTTGGCGCATGGGCTATTGTCCTGGCTCAGCGGGTCTGAGACGCCGGTGGACACCGTTCGATTTTCCTTCCCGCGCCCGGAGTTTGCAGCGGACTATGCGGTTGTCTTCCCGTGCTCTGTCGAATTCGACGCCCCTCACACCAGCATCCTGTTCGACACGCGCCGCTTCCGAAGCCCGATCACACGAAGCCCCGCGGAGGCATCCCTGTTTCTGGAGCGGGCACCCCTGGATTGGATCTTCACCGGATCGCGGGCCCATACGCACAGCTTGCGGGTCCGGGCATTTCTCTACGGCGCGACATGGCAGACCTGCCAGCTTACCGACGCGGCCCGCGCCCTGAAAATGACCCCTCGCACCCTGAACCGCCGCCTGAAGGATGAGGGAACCTCCTTTCAGGACATCAAGGACGCCCTGCGCCGCGACATCGCCATCCGCGCACTTCAGCAAGGGACGGCCAGCATTGAAGAGGTCGCCTTCGATACGGGGTTTTCGGCGCCCGCGAACTTTCACCGCGCCTTTCGCAAATGGACGGGCCGGACGCCGGGATCGTACCGTGTTTGAAGTCAGGTCGTGACCCGGCGACTTGTGCCTTTATGCAGTGCGGTCGGTCTTTCGCGGTTCTGTCCTTGCCCCTTAAAACTCGGCCATTGCACTGGCCGCGAGAGGGGGATTGGGCATGTTAGATCCCTTCAATCATATGTTCTGGTGTTTTTGGGGGTTCATGCAGGGGCGCGCTGCCCGCCCGTTGGTCGATCGTCCATGGCGAGTTGGATAACTGCTGCGAGCGCGCCGACCACAACAAGAGCGGCCCATGCGACTGCGTAGTTGCCAGTGACATCAAATGAAACACCCCCAAGATAGGCGCCGAGGAATGCACCGATCTGGTGGCTGAGGAACATGATGCCGAAGAGCGCACCAAAGTTCGTCGCTCCGAACAGGGAGTTGATGAGCGCACTGACAGGTGGAATGACGCTCAACCAGAGAAGTCCCATCGCAGCGCCAAACATCAGTGTGCTTTCCACCGAAACGGGCAGGAAAGCATAGGTTGCTATGGCAATGGTTCGGAGGACGTAGATTGCCGCCAGGACGAGCTTGTGGCCGAACATCTCACCGAGCTTACCGGCTAGCAGTGTTCCGACAGCATTAAAGACCCCGATCAAGGCGATAGCATTGGCACTCAGCGATGCCGGTAGACCACAAAAGGCGATGAAGTTTGGCAGATGGGTCGCGACGAAGATCAGCTGAAATCCACAGGCGAAGAATGCCACAGTCATCGCGATGTAGCCTCGGTGCCGGAGCGCCTGTCTGATCGCCATAGTTGCGTTTGGTTTCTCAGCGGCCTGGGCGGCTCCGGGCGCTTGGTTTACCCTGAATGCCATAGCGAGCAGTGTCATTGTCGCTGCCAGACCCGCCAAAATGAGAAGGGTCGTTTCCCACTCCAAATTGTCCAGCGACCACTGCGTGACTGGGGCAATGACAAAGGTCCCCAAGGAACCGACCGCGGCGAGGATCGAAATGGCGATCGCGCGAACTTGGGGGGCGGCAATCCGAGAGAGAATTCCCACGAGAACGCCATGAGACGGCGCGG
>CAWUIX010000434.1:0-2787 GCA_963922395.1 uncultured Rhodobacterales bacterium
GATCAAAAGCCGCACAACCGGTGAAATCCTGGAAGGCGCGCACCCCGAGCGGGTGGTCACACAGGCCGTAAAGCGCATGCTTCCTGGCAACCGCCTGTCCCGTAAGCAAATGACGAACCTCCGGGTCTATGCCGGTGCGGATCACCCGCACGAGGCACAAAGCCCCGAAGTCCTCGACGTTAAGTCGATGAATTCCAAGAATACACGGAGCTGAAGCACGTGGCTGATCAGATCAACACACTCGAAGACCTCAAAGAGGCCGTAGGCGGCGACGCTGAGGCTGCAGTGGTCACAGAAACGCTCATCTCGCGCGAGCCTGTGCGCGATGAACTCGGCCGCTCTTATGCAACCGGCAAGCGGAAGGACGCGGTTGCCCGCGTCTGGATCAAGCCGGGCTCTGGCAACGTCACCGTAAACGGCAAGCCGATCGATACATACTTCGCTCGGCCCGTGCTTCAGATGATCCTGCGCCAGCCGTTCGAAGTAGCTGGCGTTGACGGCGAGTTCGACGTGATGGCAACCGTAAAGGGCGGGGGCCTGTCTGGCCAAGCCGGCGCAGTCAAGCATGGTATCTCGAAAGCTCTGCAGCTCTACGATCCGGCCCTCCGCGCACCGCTGAAGGCCGCGGGCTTCCTCACCCGCGACAGCCGAGTTGTGGAACGGAAAAAGTACGGCAAGGCCAAAGCGCGCAAGAGCTTCCAGTTCTCCAAGCGCTAACTCAAGCCGACAAATCAACACAAAGAAACGGCCGCAAAGAGTTGCGGCCGTTTTGTTTATTGTGGCCTGCGGTCGCGTTCCGATGGCGGTGAGATACGGTCCAATTCATTTTTTGAGCCAATCCCGATTTGGGATCGTAGCGGCCCAGACACTACCCCAAATGGCTTTCCTATTGACAATGACATCGGTGTCATGACATCGGTGTCATAACAGAGCGACTAACTGCTCGCTTGGCTTGGACTGTTTGGGAGGAACGTCTTGGCTACCATTTATGATGTGGCGCGCCGTGCTGGCGTGTCTCCGAAAACGGTCAGCCGCGTTCTCAACGGCGACGCCCCGGTGTCTGAGAAGACCAAGAAGGCCGTGACCGCCGCCATGGGCGCGCTCGGCTACGTCCCGTCGCACGCCGCCCGCTCGATGAAATCGCATAAGTCCGGTCTGATCGGCCTTATCACCGGCGCGATCAGCAATGCCGATGAAACCGCAACCCGTGCGGGTCTGCCGGAATTGAACATCGTGCAAGGCGCACAGGCGGTTATTGAACGGTCCAGAAAGACACTTCTGATCTCTGACACGGGCGGGCGACTCGACCGGGTACCCGATCTGATCCGCACATTTCAGGAGCACCGGGTCGAGGGCATTCTCTATGTCGCCGACTACCACAAGCCTCTCGAACTGACCCTTCCCGTAACCGGCATTCCCAAGGTTCTTGTGAATTGCTTTGATGATCGGGCCACGCCGTCCGTCGTGCCTGATGACGAAGGCGGGCAATACGCGTTGACTAAGACGGTCTTGGCGGAGGGGCATCGCGACATTGCCTACCTGACGCTCGCGCCGACCCAGGAAGCAACGAAGCTGCGCCTCAAGGGGTTCAAGCGAGCCCTGGCGGAGGTGGGCATTCCGTTCAATCCAGATCTTGTCCAGGCAGCGGATCTTTTTGGCTCCCCGGGCGAGCATCAGCTGATCTGGGATGCGCTAGACAAATTCTTTGCCGAAGAAAAACGGCCCACAGCCATTTGCTGTGGCAACGATCGCTTGGCGATGGCGGTCTACGGGATCCTGCGACGCCGGGGAATTTCAGTGCCGGAGGACGTATCGGTCGTTGGCTATGACGACCATCGCCTGATCTCTGAAACGCTCTATTCCGCGCTGACGACAGCAGAGCTGCCCTATCGTGCCATGGGTGCACGGGCGGCGCAGACGCTGCTGGAAGTGATGTCCGGGAATGCCGCGCCCCCGGAGGAGCCGATCCGGATCAGCGGACAAGTCCAGCACCGTGCGTCTCTGATCGCGCCACGGGCGGAAGACAAGGACAACGTGATCAACCTCAAAGGGAGAAACGAGATATGAGGATGGGAGTGACGCTCGCCGCGCTGACCGCGGTCGGGTTTGCAGGGGCGGCTTCGGCGCAGACCGAACTCAGCCTTTGGTACCATGGCGCAGGCAGCGCAAACGCCGAAGAGGCGACGATGCTGCAGGTCATCGAAGACTTCAACACCTCACAAAGCGACTGGGTGGTCACCATCGAATCCTTCCCGCCGATTGCCTACAATGACGCGGTCGATGCCGCGGCGCTGGCCGGCGATCTGCCGGATATCCTGGATGTCGACGGCCCGGTGATGCCGGGATGGGCTTGGGCCGGTTACATGCAGCCTCTGGGAATGGATGAAAGCTTCGTTGACGTCTGGCTTCCGGGCCCGGTCGGCCGCTGGAATGGCGAAATCTACTCGGTCGGCTTCTGGGATGCCGCGGTCGCCATGACCACACGGCGTTCGACGCTGGAGAAGTACGACATTCGCGTGCCGACGCTTGAGGCGCCCTGGACCGGCGATGAATTCATGGAGGCCCTAACCAAGATCCGCGACTCTGGCGACTTCGAGCATGCCCTTGATCTCGGCATGGCATGGACGGGGGAATGGTACCCTTATGCGTTCTCGCCATTCCTGCAAAGCTTTGGTGGCGATATAGTGGATCGCTCGACCTATGCGTCTGCGGAAGGTGTCCTGAACGGGGACGAAGCCATCGCATTCGGCGAATGGTGGCAATCGCTCTTCACCGAAGGGTTCGCAC
>CAWUIX010000435.1:0-2786 GCA_963922395.1 uncultured Rhodobacterales bacterium
GAGAAGCGAAAACGGGATGGCGGCGGCAAAGACGCCAAACAGAGCGGCGAAGACCCAGGCCCGCCGGGATGGCAGGCTGGATAGACCCTGGCCCAGAAGCGGACCGATCAACGTGAGGAGAAGCGCGCCCACAGCGGTCCGACCCGCCGCGACCGTGAGCGGCGAATACTCCCGAAGGGAAACCTCCACGCCCATAAAGGCCGTGCCCCAGACCACGCCGAGGCCGAGGATGAGCGCCCAGTTCAGGGCGCCGGGCGATTGGGGCGACGGCTCGGTCATGGCCGGAACATCAGCCCGGCCCCGTGACCAAGGTCAAGGGCCGGGGGTGTTTCAAACCTTTCCGCGTTTAACCCCGCATCTTATGGTGCAGAAGGATCGGGACGATCAGATCCTCTTCATCTGTCAGATGCCGTTCCAGAAACCGTTCAATGCGGCCTGCGGCCTCCTGCAGCTCACCAGCTTCGGACCGCGCCTGCGTCTCATCAAGGTCGATGAGTTTGATCACGCGATTGGCGCGCCCCGTGAGGTCCTCAAGGGTTTCGTCCAGCACATCGTGGTCGCTTTCCAGCGTCTCCAGACCTGTATCAAACCGCCAATCCGCCTCGCGGATCTCAGGAAAGAACTTCCGGTCCTCCCAGGTGTGGTGGCCATTGAGGTTCCGCACGAGGATATCGCCATAGTAGCCGAGGTGCGCAGCCGCGATCTCGGGCGAGATCTCTCGGTCGAGGTAGTCCTCGGTGGTTTTGCGCAGAACGGTCCCAAGCTGGCGAAAGCCCAAATGGGCGCCCATCCAGTTCTGGATCGACCGGGCAAAGTTCAGGTGACCGGGCCAGGCCTCGCGGGGGTAATCCGCCAGAAGGGTGGCGGTGTCCTGAGGCCAGCCGTCGCGGGTATGGATGGATGGATGTGTCATGCCATCCAGTTGGACACTGTGTGATATTGTAACAAGTCTGCACGTCTGCAGAGGGATGGTGCGCTAACGGCGGATTAGGCGTGACAGATTGGACCATTGGCTGACGGCCACCCCGCCCACGATGAGAACAATTGCGAGGTAAAGCGACGGGTGCAAATCCTCGCCCATCAGGAAGACACCGAAAAGCACGGCCCAGACCGGCACGATGTAGGCCACGAGACTCATGAAGATCATGCCCGCGGACTGAATGATCCGGACGCGAAGGAAGAACGCGAACCCGGTGGGTAGGAGACCAACGAAGATGAGAGCGAGCGTGGCGCGGGAGGCTGTGACCTCTGGGAGGCCCTCGGCGACTAGCGCGATGGGCACGAGAACAGCTGAGGCCATGACAAGCATGGCGCCTGTCAGCGTGATGGACGGCATTGCGGGCGCGCGCCGCGTCAGGATGGAGCAGACAGCGTAGCAGAGGGGCGCGGCCACGATGGCGATGCGCCCCATCAGGGCGTTCGGTCCGTCCGTACTGAGGTCAGCACCAGGAAGGATCAGGACAGCGACGCCCGCAAATCCCACAAGGATGCCGATCGCCTTTCGCCAGTCGGCGTATTCGCCGGGCGAAAACAGGGCGGCGAGTGGAAGGACAAACAAAGGCGCGGCTCCCATGGCAACACCCGCAAAGGCCGATGGCGCGTATTGCAGGCCCCAGGTGAGCAGGCTGAAGGGGAGCGCGACGTTCAGAAGTCCGATCCAGAACGTCGCCGTCCAGCCGGACCGTCCCGGCACCTGCGAGAGGCCCTGCCCCATGATCCATCCGAGGATCAAAAGGGCAATCGCACCAATCGCGGTTCGGCCTGCGGCAACGGTGAGCGGTCCGTACCCTTCAAGCGCCAGCGCCATGCTCATGAAGGCGGCGCCCCAGACGATGCTGAGCAGGAACAGGAGCGCCCAATTGGTTGCGCCGGGTGCGTCTGGCGATCCGGTGATCATGTGTTTGTGCACCCGCTGGGCCTTAGTGTCGGGCGCTTCTAGTCGTGCGGCTGAGAGATGTCATCCCACGATGTCGCGACTTTGCTCCCAAGCAAGACCTCTACCGCATCGTCACGGCCAGAAACGCTCCGACGCCAAGGATCAGGACGGCAACGAAGCCCCAGCTGTCCAGGATTCGAAGCCAGAGCGGCCGTTTCGGCGGATCCGGATAATCGCGGGCCAGCCGATCTGGGCCAATCCGGAATTGTTGGTGTTCGACCGTAAAGCCCTCGGACCGGAAGAGCGCCTCAGACGCCTCGTTTCCCGTCCAGACAGTTGCGTTGAGACTATCCCAATCCTCCTCGGCGGCTAAGGCGCGTGCATGGCGCAGGAGGGCGCGGCCCACCCCGCGGCCACGAAACTCTGGCACCACGCAGATGTCATCGATGCTGACATGCGGCATGTCGGGACCACCGCCGCGCGCCCAAACGGAGAGGAGGATGAAGCCGGCAAAATGCTCGTCCACATAGGCCGCGAATGCGTTTGGGCTTTCTTTGAGCTGTCGGCCCTTATCCATGAACGCGAAGTTGATGTTTTGCAGTGCGGTTTGCTCGAGGCCGTTGTTCGGGAATGCCCAGGGCTGGCGTGCCTGATGTTCGGCGAAGGTGACGCTGGTCAGTTCGGCCATCCTGTCCTTCAGCGCGCGCGGCGCCGGACGGATGTCGATCGGCGTTTCCTGTCTTGCCTGTTTGTTCATTTCGCCGGATCTGACCTGTTTCGGGAACCATCGGACCCAGCATAGCAGAACGGGGCGGCAGGAGTGTGGCGCCCGGGGCGGCGGATCCGCCCCCCGCGCAAGGGGGTAGTTGTTTTATTTGTGGCCCCACATGGCGGCAGACATCCACCGCCA
>CAWUIX010000436.1:0-2780 GCA_963922395.1 uncultured Rhodobacterales bacterium
ACGCATCCAGTTGGATCCGAGGGCAGAGGGCGGTGCGATGACTAGGGCGCCGGGGTGGTCTTTGCCCTTCGTCTCTGGCGTGACCGGGATCGTATCGGGCAGGGCGAGGCCCTGGGCGCGCATGACTGCGTTGGTGGCCTCGACCGCGCCGTGGGTCAGGATCGGGCCGATGGAGGGATCGACGGCAGCGAGAAGGCGCTGGGCCTTTCCAAGGGAGTATGCGCCAAGCACGGTGGTCCGGCCTTCTGCAGCATTGGCGGCCCACCAGCGGTTGATCTCGCCGGCGACGTCCGCCTCGGGCGTCCAGGTGAAGACCGGAAGACCAAAGGTGCATTCGGAGACGAAGGTGTGGCACTGGACCGGCTCGAAGGGTTCGGACAGGCGGTCGGCCTCGGTCTTGTAGTCGCCGGAGACGACCCAGACCTCTCCGCCAACCTCCACACGGATCTGCGCGGAGCCCGGGACATGGCCCGCGGGGTGGAATGCGACGCTTGCCGTGCCGATTTGCCGGGTTTCGCCGAAGGCAATGCTGTCTGCCGTGATCTCCCTCAGCCGGTGCCGGAGGACAGGCAGGGCGGCATCGGTTGCGAGGTAGCGCGCGTGGCCCGGGCGGGCGTGGTCGGCGTGTCCATGGGTGATCAGCGCCCGATCCACCGGGCGCCATGGGTCAATGAAGAAGTCCCCGGCGGCGCAATAGAGGCCGCGGTCGGTCAGTTGGAGGACGGGGTCGGGCATGGGAGGAAGGTACGGTTTTCGAGAGCGATATCAACGGTGCGCGCATTGGCGCATGGTCGCTTGGACGGAATGCGGCGTTCAGTGCGGATCTTGGCCCGCCACAGCGCCCATGGCACCATTCGCGATATCCTGGAGCACGGTTTCCGATTGGTCCGCACGCGCAAGCACAAGGATCGAGATGGCGGCACCGAACAGAATGTGAGCAGAGGCTTCGGAGTCTTTGCCCGCTTCCGCAAGACGCTCGCGGAAGAACGACTTCATTCGATCCAGTCTTTGCCCGACAGCGATGCGAATTGGCTCTGGATGTGCAGCGAGCTCGCTGGCGGTGTTTACGATAAGACACCCTTTGCGATCAGGGTCTTCGATGGCTGCGGCGATCAATTTTTCAAGGTACTCGCGTGCCCCTTCAAGACCCGCATGGTCGACCCGCATATGTGCATCAAAGCGCGCGCCGTACTGTTCGAAGGCCAAGGCGAAGAGGTCGCTTTTGTTGCCAAACGCCGCGTGAAGGCTTCCCGGGCGGAGGCCCGTGGTCTTAGCGATGTCCTGGATTGAGACCGCCTCATACCCTTCCGACCAGAATAACTCGGTCACCTTGGATAGAACTGAACTTGTATCGAAGCTTCGCGGTCGGGCCATCGGATTTCTTTTTATTGGACAGTTGACCAAATACGATCTAACTCGTTCTTGGTCAACCGTCCAAAATGGAGATCACTATGAAATACACACTGGGAGTCCTTGCGGCCTGCGCCGCCCTTACAGCGGTCGCGTCCAGCGCCGATACGGCTCAAGAGATCATTGCCCGCGAAGACGCTTTCTACGGGTCGTTCCTCAAGTCTGATGTGCAGCAGATGGGGGACATCTTTGCTGCGGACTTTCTCTATCAGCATGGGTCGGGGCAGGATTTCGACGAGCCCACTTTTCTTGGATTGATCTCGAGCGGCGCGGCCGTGGTTACGCGCGCGGACACGCCGGAGCTTCGGATTCGGGATTTTGGCGAAACCGTTGTGACATCGGGATCGAGCCGTGTCGAAGGGCAGATCGGAGAGGTCCCGTTTGGGGGTACTTTGAGATTTGTGAACGTTTGGCACAGGGACGACGGAGCCTGGTACCTTCATCATCGCAACTCTGAATTCGTCGACTAGGGCGTGCACGAAGTTTGCGGTCGCCCGGTGCATGTAGCCTGCACCGGGCGATGGTGGTCGTGAGAGTTGAGGTGTCTCAGAGAGGGAGAGCCTTGCGTGCAACCATGGTGCGGAGTGCGAAGTTCGAGCGCATGTTGCGGATGCCGTCGATTTTCATAAGGCGCTCTTCCAGAAATCGGTCGAAATCGGCGAGATCTGCGGCGACGACACGGAGGAGGATGTCGCGCGATCCGGTCATCAGGTGGCATTCCATGACCTCTTCGAGCCGTGCGATTGCGCGTTCGAAGGTTTCGATGGCGTTCTTGTCCTGTCGGTCGAGCTCGAGCGAGATGAAGATGGTCACAGGACGCCCGATGCGGGCCGGGTCCACGCGAGCAGAGTATCCGGTGATGACGCCGTCGCGTTCCAGGCGGTCGATGCGCCGGGCGAGCGGCGTGGGGGAGAGGCCGATCTCGGACGAGAGGTCGGAGATGGTGATGCGGCCATCCTTTTGAAGAGCGGATAAAATCCTGCGGTCGATGTCATCCATAGAGAAATTCACTATAAATCTGGTAACAGATGGAGAATAGCAGCGTACATCCGTCAGTGCCAGCCGAAGTTTGGCGAAATTCGGCGGTTGGCCCATGGCAGTGTTCCTTTGAGGAGGAAAGCCCATGCGTGTTACCCCAGTTGCCGTCGAAGCCCATGAACAGGTGGTTCGTGTCTCAGACCCTGCGTCCGGTCTGATCGGCTTTATTGCGCTACACTCGACGGCTCGGGGTCCTGCGGCGGGCGGCCTTCGGATGCGGCCCTATGGGAGCGAGGCGGAGGCGCTTCAGGATGTGTTGCGCCTGTCGCGGGGGATGACGCTGAAGAACGCGGCCGCCGACCTGCCGTTTGAGGGCGGGAAGGCCGTGATCA
>CAWUIX010000437.1:0-2779 GCA_963922395.1 uncultured Rhodobacterales bacterium
CTACATGTCCGCTCCGAACGACTGGACAGAGTTCCGCCGCGCCATCCGCATGGCGCAAGAGGTCCTGCGCCAGCCATCCTTCGCCCGCTACTTCGACTACGAAATCCAACCCGGAACCGACACCGATGACGGCATCGACGCCTTCGTGCGGGAACACGCCGAAAGCGCCTATCACCCTTGCGGCGCTTGCCGGATGGGGGCCGCCGACGATCCCATGGCCGTGGTCGATGCGGATACGCGGGTCATCGGCGTCGACGGGCTTCGTGTGGCCGACAGTTCGATCTTCCCCCGGATCACCTACGGCAACCTGAACGCGCCTTCGATCATGACCGGTGAGAAGGCGGCTGATCACATCCTGGGACGCAGCATGCTGCGCGACGAAGCCGAGGAAGAGGCGCTCGAACCAATGCCCGAACCGGCGTAACATGCCTCTATGGATGACCTCGAAACCCGGACAGGCCTGCCGCCTGCGCTGAGAGCACTGCGAGACACGCTGCCCCGCGCAGGGTGGGAGGCGCACCCGAATTTCGATGGCCTCACCCGGTTCTGGCTCGACCGGCATCTGATGTTCCGCGATGTCCTGACCCGCCTGCGGGACGGGGCCGAGGCCCGGTCCGACAACAGCAATGACCCCGAACGCCACGCGCACGAGACGTCACGCTATGCAGGCTTCCTGCTCAACCAGCTCCATGGCCACCACACGATCGAAGACCAGCACTACTTCCCACAGCTCATGGGCTTTGAACCCAAGCTGGACGCGGGATTCGCACTCCTCGACCGGGATCACCACGCATTGGACGGGCACATCCACGCGCTTGCCCAAACAACCAACAGCTACCTGAACGCATGGTCCGGTCCGGAGGCGCCGAACGCCCTCGGCACCCTCACAGATGCGCTGACAGAATTTGAACGCTTCCTCGACCGCCACCTCACGGACGAGGAGGATCTGATCGTGCCCATTATCCTCACCCACGCCCCCAATCTCGGTTGAGCGCGCACACACCACTGGCGGCACCGGACACTCTGCGCCATAAGCGGCCCATGGACGACATCGCGGCCTTCATCATCCATCTCGACCGGGCGACAGACCGCAAGGCACAGGTCCAGACGCTGATCGACACGCTGCCCGTCCCGACCCGGGCCTTCCCGGCCGTCGATGCGCGCACGGCCCCGCCCGAAGAAACCGCACGGTACCAACCGGACGCACCCTTGGACCCGGCTTATCCGTTCCCGCTCTCTGACACTGAAATCGCAGTATTCTTAAGCTATAGAGCAGCTTGGGACGCACTCTTAAAGTCGCCCCGTCGCGCCGTCCTCATCCTCGAAGATGACGTCGCCCTCGATATGACGCTCTTCGAACCGGCCTTCGCGCTCGCCCGAAATGCCGAAAGCGGTTATGTCCGCCTCCCCGACAAGAACCGCGAAACCGGCAAAACGCTCGCCGTAACTGGTGAAACCCGCCTCATCCACCCCGACGTCGTAGGGCTCGGCATGCAGGCCCAACTGGTCACCCGCGACGCCGCCCACCGCCTCCTTGCCGCAAGTGAAACCTTCGACCGGCCCGTCGATGTCTTCCTCCAGATGACCTGGCTCCACGGGGCAGAGGTTCTGACCGTCTGGCCCACCGGCGTGACCGATATCTCCGGCACCCTCGGCGGCAGCACCCTGAAAAAACGCAAGGGCCTGCGCCAGCGCCTCTCCGCAGAGGTCAAACGCGCAATCTTCCGCCGGCGTATGGCGTCTCTTGCCCGCGGCCAAAGGGCGTCTGGACCTTTGGCCCCACCTGCGCCATTACAGGACTAAGAGGCAGTCGGAATAGGTGCCATGGCTCTGATTGATACAATGCTACGCGCCGTCACCTGGTGGAACGGGCAGACCATCGGAACGCAGATCTTCACAGCACGAAACGGCGTGAAGGTCGGCGAGGATGACGAAGGCAACGTCTTCTACGAATCCCGCGACGGGGCCCGCCGCTGGGTCGTCTACAATGGCGAGGCCGAGGCAAGCCGGGTCTCTCCGGACTGGCACGGCTGGCTGCATCACACCTGGGACGAACCGCCAACCAAGGCACCGCTGCCGCGCAAGCCTTGGGAAAAAGAGCATCTCGAAAACCTGACAGGCACGCCGCAGGCCTACGCGCCTCCGGGCTCAATCCGCAAAGCCGACCCGGCCCCGCGGAGCGATTATGACGCCTGGTCGCCGGAGTAACCCATGGCCTCCCACACGTCCGAAGTGATCACAGGCGGCGTTGTCGTCGCTGTTGCCGCCGGCTTTCTTGTCTACGCCAGCCAATTTGACGGCTTGGGCGGGGCAGGCGGCACCTATCCCCTGACCGCCAGCTTCCGGTCCGCCGAAGGCGTGACGGTCGGCACTGACATCCGCCTTGCGGGCGTTAAGGTCGGCACAGTGACCGGCCTCGATCTGGACCCACAATCGTTCCGGGCCGAAGCAACCTTCGCCATCGAGGAAGGCATTGAGCTTCCTGACGACACCTATGTCAGCGTCGCCTCCGAGGGGCTCCTGGGCGGCACGTTCATCGAGGTCGTCCCGGGCGGGTCAGAGTTCAACTACGCCTCCGGCGACGAAATCCTCGACACCGAAAGCTCGGTCTCGATCATCTCGCTTCTCCTCAAATTCGTCTCTGGCGGAGACGAATGAGGTTCCTGATCTCGCTTCTTCTGCTCGCCGTTCCCGCGGCGGCCCAGAATTTCGGCGTGACCGAGCAAAGCGAAGAGTTTCTGCCTGATTTCTCTGCCCCAGTCCTAGACGAAGACGGAAA
>CAWUIX010000438.1:0-2766 GCA_963922395.1 uncultured Rhodobacterales bacterium
CGCTCACGCGCAGGATCTCCAGCGGGGGGGCGGCGGCTTCCAGTGTGGGCCAGAGCGCGGCGGCGTCCATGAGATCGCGGGAGGGCTGGAGATAGGCGGTGGAGCGGAGGTCGGAGCCTTCGGCATCCATGCTCTTTGGCGGTGGCGTCGGATCCGCCAGACAAACGGAGAACCCGGCCTGGCCAAAGGCGGCCGCTGCCACGAGCCCGGCGATCCCGCCGCCGGAGACGAAGATATCGACGCTTTCGGTCATGGGTCAGATCATAGGGTGCCGGGCCGGTGGCGCCCAGTCCTGGGACAGCGTGTCACGGCAGGACGCGCGCCAGAAATGCGGTCAGATCATCAGTGTGGTGATGGATGTGGGGCGCGGGCTGTGGTTCCGGGGCGACGTGGATGGTGCGCATGCCCATTTCGTGTGGGGCGGCGAGGTTGCGGGGCTCATCTTCGAACATGGCGGCTGTTTCGGGATCGACGCCATCTTTGGCGAAGACCGCTTCGAATGCGTTGCGTTCGGGCTTGGGCCGGAAGTTCGCGTGTTCCACGCCGTAGACCGCGTCGAAGAGGCCGTTCAGCCCCCGGGCGGCGATGACGCGTTCGGCGTAAGGCGCCGAGCCGTTCGTGTAGACAATCCGCCGTCCGGGCAGATCGGCGATCCGGTCGCGGAGGTCGGGATCGGTGTCGAGGTGGTCGAGCGAAATCTCGTGCACATGGGTCAAGTAGGGCGCCGGGTCGACCCCATGTTCCGCCATCAGGCCCGCGAGGGTCGTACCGTATTGGTGCCAGTACTCTCGGCGGAGACGGTCCGCGGTGCCCCGATCGACCGACAGCTCCGTCATCACCCAGTCGGTCATCCGCACCTCGATCTGATCGAAGAGACGCGCCTCCGGCGGGTAGAGGGTGTTGTCGAGATCAAAGACCCAATAGGTGACGTGAGAGAAGGCATCGGCGACCATGGACCCGTAGGTAGGGCGAGTTGCGCGGCGCGGCAATGCTTGATCGTGCGGGGCCCGCCCCCTTAAGGTCGGGCGATGTTGAGAGGGACAAAGACATTATGAACGAACAGAAGGCCCCGCAGGGCGACGCCTATCAGATGATTCTTCAGGCGATCGATTCCGGGGTGTACCGACCCGGGGACCGTCTGGTCGAGAGCGAGTTGGCAGAGAGGTTCGGCGTGTCGCGGACACCGATCCGGGAGGCGCTTCAGCGGCTGGAGACGCAGTCCCTTTTGGCGCGGGATGGGCGGAGCCTGATTGTTGCCTCGCTCGATCACAATGACATGGCCGAGCTTTATATGGTGCGGGCAGAGCTGGAGGCCTTGGCGGCCCGGTTGGCGGCGCGCCATGCGACGGCGGAAGAGGTGCGGGTCATGCGGCAGATGCTGGAAGACGACCGGGCGCGGATCGGCGATCCTGCGGCGCTGGCGCGGTCAAACCGGCAGTTTCACAGGCAGGTGCATTTGGCCTCTCACAACCGGTTTCTCGTGCAGCAGCTGGACCTTGTCTATCGCTCCATGGCGTTGATGGCGACAACATCTCTGGCCATCGAGGGACGCGGGGAAACGGCGCTGGAAGAGCACCAGTCCATTGTCGACGCAATCTCGAACCGGGATGAAGAGCGGGCGTCAGAGGCGTTTCGCGCCCATATCAGCCACGCTTTCGAAAGCCGCTTGATGCAGAACGCGGAAGCGCAGGGCGCGGCGGTCTGAGCGCGTGAACCGAGTGGCCGTGGGGTGTCTTCTCCCACTGGAACGGTGAGAGGATCGCGCCCACGAGCGCGCGGTAGCTAGCGAATGCCGCAAGCGGGAAGTAGAATGGCATCGTCAGGGCCCATGGCATAAGACGGAAATCACCACGGCGTTTGAGACCCCAGATGTGGGTCGCGGCATTCACGATTTCTGAAACGATAAACAGACCGATGAGCCCAGTCAGGAGCGCCGGTGGCCAGGCATTGGCCGGATGGGGCAGGCCGAGCGGGATCAAAAGGAAGCTCCACATTAGAGGGGCGAGCAGGAACAGGACCGTGCTGCCCAGAAAGAGGATCTGAAACCCGATGAATTTCCGGGGTCCGAGTTCCCGCCAAAGGCGGCGGGGGTTTCGCATGTGAACAGCCCAGGTGAGGGCATAGCCCTTGAGCCAGCGGGCACGTTGCCGGATCCATGGCAGGACGAAGCAGTTTGCTTCCTCGTGGGTGGTGGTCTCCACCATTTCGGCCCGCATTCCGGCGCGCGCCAGACGGATCCCCAGGTCGGCGTCTTCGGTGACATTGTGGGCGTCCCAGCGCCCGATCTCTTCAAGTGCGGCGCGTCGGAAGAAGAGGGTCGTGCCGCCGAGGGGAATGGCGAAGCCCAGGCGTGACAGACCCGGAAGGACAACGCGGAACCAGGCCGCGTAGTCGATGGTGAACCAGCGCGCGAGGAGGTTCTGACGCGCGTTGTAGAAATCGAGGCGGCCCTGCAAGCAGACCACTTCGGGCGGGGCGGTGGCGAACTGCGCGGCGACGCGTTGGAGCTGATCAGCATCGGGCGCGTCTTCGGCATCATAGATCCCGATGATGTCGCCTTCGGCAAAATCCAGCGCGTAGTTGAGGGCGCGTGGCTTCGTCTGGACCGTGCCCTTTGGCACCGTCACGACACGCCAGGTGGGTGGGATTCCGTGGCGGTGGAGCGTCTTGGAGGTGCGGCGGTCGGTTTCCTCAAGCACAAAGACCACATCGAGACGCGATTGCGGGTAGTCGAGGCTTTGCAAACGGGTGAGGAGCGCGGCGGAA
>CAWUIX010000439.1:0-2759 GCA_963922395.1 uncultured Rhodobacterales bacterium
TCTTGTGATCATCACTTTGATCTCCGTGGTCATCGGCCTCCGGCAGGCAAAACTCATCATGGCAGAAGGCGCCGTAGAGTCAGGCAAGAAACGTGCTCCGATGATATTCCTCCTCGCGGTACTCGCCTATCTCATTATCGCTTTCGTGAACGCTTCGATGATCCCTGACTACGCCGCAGCGGACCGCGTATTCCCACGCTTCGTATCGGGCGTCGCCATTGTCGGCGGCCTCATCCTACTGGTTCAGATGATGATCCGCCCGGAGACGCACGCTCTGTTTGCCGACCGCGAAGGCTCTGACGCTGAGACGAATGCCCACGGCCTCTGGTCCACCCTGGCTTGGTTTGCAGGTCTCTTAATCCTGACCTCGCTCATAGGGTTCATCCTCGCGCTTGCGCTGTTCCTCTTTGCCTTCATTCGGTTCCGCGCAGGTAAATCCTTGGGCTTTGCAGCGCTCTATACGGCCGCTGGAATTGCCTTCATGTGCATGATGGCAGGGCTTCTGAACCGCGACTTCCCGCCGGGCCTCCTCCAATCCTATGTGGATCTGCCCTGGCCATTGACATGACGCAGACCGCGCTTCCGTTTCTTTTCATGCGCGGTGGGACGTCGCGTGGTCCATATTTCGATCGGCGTCATTTGCCAGGGGATCAGGATCAACTGGCGAGCGTTCTGATCGCTGCAGTGGGCGCGGGACATCCGCTAAACATCGATGGCATTGGCGGCGGTGACGCCGTGACCACAAAGGTCGCGATGCTCTCGCCCTCAGACGATGTATGGGCCGATGTTGATTACTTCTTCGCGCAGGTTGCCGTTGAAGAGCATCTCGTAGACTTCAAACCGACCTGTGGGAATATCCTTGTCGGCGTGGGCCCCGCTGCATTGGAAATGGGCCTGCTACCAACAAAGGACGGCGTGACAGATGTGAAGATCCGTGCTGTCAACACTGGCGCACGCGTCCTCGCCCGCATTCAAACACCAGGTGGCGCGGTCACCTATGACGGTGATGCGACTGTCGACGGCGTCCCCGGGCAGGCAGCCCCAATCGAGCTTATGTTCTACGATGTCGTGGGCGGTGCGACCGGAGCCCTCTTCCCAACCGGAAGCAAGACCGACACGATCGACGGCATTGCGGTCAGTTGCATGGATGTTGCTATGCCGATGGTGATTGCACGCGCGGACGCCTTCGGACTGACTGGCCACGAAACTGCGGCCGAACTCGATGAAAACCAGGATTTCTTCAAACGGATGGAGGCAATCCGCCTCGAGGCCGGAAAACGCATGGGCATGGGGGACGTGTCCAAGTCGGTCACTCCAAAGTTTGGCCTGCTTGCGCCGGCCCGCTCGGGTGGAACTGTAGCCGTTCGTTATTTCATGCCATGGAAGACACACCCGAGCCTTGCGGTGACCGGCTCTCAGTGTCTGAGCGCTTGTGTCCTTTGCCCCGGAACCGTGGGCGCAGGTATGACCAATGGCCTCTCTGGATCCCCAGCATCGCTCGCGCTTGAGCATCCGATGGGCCAACTCAACGTCCTCGTAGAATACGAAGCTGACGGAGATCACTTCGACATCCAATCTGCAGGCCTTGCAAGAACCGCACGTAAGCTCGCATCTGGTGAAGTATTCATTCCTTCATCGGTCTGGGACGGTTCTTGATGAGCTTCGAAATGTATACTACGGCATACCAATTCATTAGGAGCCAGAGATGACCTACTATGACTGCCTGACGGTTGCCCGTGCCGAGCTCGAAACCGCCCGTCGTCTTCTTCAGGACGAAATCGCCGAATATCCCACTCCGATTTCCGGTTGCGATGCACAGTACAATCACCTGATTGGCCTCCGCGGCTCAATCACCGATGCCCTATCCTCGTTGGCACAACCGAACTTTGTCGCCACGCCTCGAACACCGTTCAAAGCTGCGGGAGTCGAAAGCCGTTGAAGGTCCATATCCTGGACGATTGGTTCGATTCACTCCGGGGACTTCCCTGCTTTGGGCGCCTCGCCGAACACGACGTCACTGTTTGGACAGACCACGAACCGGACCCGAAATGTCTGGCCAAACGGGTCATGGACGCGGAGGCTCTTGTCCTATTCCGGGAGCGCACCCGAATTGGAGAGGACCTCCTTGCGAGACTGCCCAATCTCAAACTCATCTCACAACGCAGTGTCTACCCCCACATCGATGTCGACGCATGCACACGCAACGGTGTGCTCCTTTGCTCGAACATGCATGCCGGAACCCCATCTTACGCAGCTGCTGAACTGACACTTGCGCTGATTCTGGCAAGTTATCGGCAAATCCCGGCACAGGTGGCATCCGTTCGATCCGGCCAGTGGCAATCCGGTGTGGGCAGAACGCTCCGTGGTCGAACCCTCGGCCTTTATGGTTACGGGCGCATTGCAGGTGCCGTGGCCACATATGCGAACGCCCTTGGAATGCGGGTTCAATGGTGGGCCTCCACCGATGGCCGCAAACGCGCGAAAGCGGATGGCGTGACCGTCGCTGAGAGCCGCTCTGATTTCTTCTCGACATCAGATGTCGTGTCCTTACACGTTCGCCTGAAGCCGGAAACCAGGGGGATCATCACCGCGACAGACCTGGCTCAGATGTCGGATCGATCCTTGCTTGTGAACACCTCGCGCTCTGGCCTCATTGCGCCGAATGCACTGGAAAACGAACTCGCCAAAGGTCGGATCTTTGCCGCGGTAGACGTGTTTGACACGGAACCTTTGACGGATACCGCCCACCCGCTGCTGAC
>CAWUIX010000440.1:0-2755 GCA_963922395.1 uncultured Rhodobacterales bacterium
GTTGATGGTTGAAGATCAAGCGCAACCTTTTCGGTCTTTGCGCGGCAATCGGCGGCGAAAATCAGCCGTAGTCCTCGCAATCTCTAAAGATTTGTTTAAGGTTAACGTGGTTGAGGTGGGGTGCCTGAGACGCAATCCAAAAAGGATGCGCGGGGCAGACAGCGATCGAGGAACAAGATGACGCGCAAAGTCACGAAGGCCATATTTCCGGTGGCGGGCTTGGGAACAAGGTTCCTGCCTGCAACGAAGTCGATCCCGAAAGAGATCATGACCCTCGTCGACAAACCGTTGATCCAATATGCGATTGACGAAGCGCGGGCTGCCGGGATCACGGAGTTCATCTTTGTCACCTCTCGCGGCAAGGGCGCGCTGGAGGATTACTTCGACGATGCCCCGGAACTTGAGGCGTCTCTGGCAGAGCGCGGCAAGAACGATTTGCTCGAAATGCTGCGGACAACAAATATGGACTCGGGCGCCATCGCTTATATCCGGCAGAACCGTCCGCTTGGCCTGGGTCACGCTGTCTGGTGTGCGCGCCGCCTGGTTGGCAGCGAACCGTTTGCCGTGATCCTGACCGACGATGTTATCTCCGGGCGTGTTCCCTGTCTGAAACAGATGATTGATGCCTACGCCGAGACCGGTGGCGCCATGGTTGCCGCTATGGAAGTGGCGCCGGAACGCACGTCGTCCTACGGCATCCTGGATGCCGCACTGAATGGAAGCCGAACGGTCGCGGTCAAAGGCATGGTGGAAAAGCCGGCTCCCGGGTCTGCGCCTTCGAATCTTGCCGTGATTGGCCGGTACATCCTTCCGCCGTCCGTGATGGCCAGCCTGACCAATGCGACGGCGGGCGCTGGTGGGGAAATTCAGCTTACGGATGCGATTGCCCACGAGATAAAGCAGGGTCGGCCTGTCCATGGCTACCGGTTCGAGGGCGAGCGCTTCGATTGCGGATCCAAGGCGGGATACCTGCAGGCCACCGTGTCCTTTGCCCTGTCGCGCGATGATCTGAGCGGCGAGCTTCGCGAATACCTCCGGGGCATCGTCGGCGTCTCAACCGCAGCAGAGTGATCTGGTGCCCCGTCATCCATAGCGCCGGGTCGGCGGGATGATTGGGGCACGACGTCTTCCCCGCGCTGTGGATCTGGAAGACTACCAGCCAGATCAAGGCACGCTGATGTCGCTTCTTCGATCCTATGCCCTGCGCTGGCGCCGCCGCCGGTTCCGCTGGCGGGCGCTGCGGGCGTTCTCGGATCTGTCGCTGGTACAGGACCAGACAGATAGAATTGGGTCTACCGATATCCTCCTGTTCCTGTGTCTCCGGGACGAGATGGAACGCCTGCCTCACTTCCTCGCCCACTACCGCGGGCTTGGCGTGTCTCACTTCCTCATCGTCGACAACGGCAGCACGGATGGCTCTGCAGAATACCTTGCGAAAGAGCCTGACGTATCGCTCTGGCGCACGTCGTCCAGCTACCGTGGCGCGCGGTTCGGGATGGATTGGCTGAACGCTTTGCTTTCGCGCTACGGGCACGGGCATTGGTGCACGACTGTCGATTGCGATGAGCTGTGGCTTGGGCCTGAGCCCCTCCCTACATTGACCAGCGAATTGGAACGGGCAGGTCGCAAGACGTGTGGTGCCATGATGATGGAGCTCTATCCGAGAGGGCCGCTTGGCACGCAGGATGCGGCACGCGGCGGCGACCCGCTCACTGTCTTATCGGGCTTTGACCCTTCGGGATACCGGGTCCGCGTGCAGCCCCGCCTCGGCCAGCTTTGGGTGCAGGGCGGTCCCCGTGCACGGTGCTTTTTTGCAGAGGAACCTGACCGGGCGCCGACCCTGAACAAAACCCCGCTGGTCCGGTGGGATCGGCGTTACACCTATGTCAGTTCCACCCATTCCCTGCTGCCCCGGCATTTGAATGATTGGCGTGGTTCGGAAAATGCGATCCTGCTTCACACAAAATTTCTTCCTTCGATCGTAGAACGCGCAAAAGCAGAGCGCGCACAAGGGGAGCATTTTGGCGATCCGGCCCTGTACCAGGCCTATTACGATGCGCTTGAACAGAAACCGGACCTTTGGAGTGCGGAGACGCAGGAGTTTCAGGATTGGGATCAACTCCAATCGCTTGGCCTGACCCGGATCTCTGATCCCGCGTCTCCGGCGTTCGCGAAGATTTACAGCGGCGGCCCGGCGCCGTACTCTGACAACAATAACAGCGATCGGGACCGAACGCCGGACCGATCCGACACAAACGGGCACACAGGCAAGACGGGCGGTTCGCTTGGGCGCCATTGAATCATACCGGCTGCGGCTGGAACGCAAACGGTGGCGGGTCCGCGCTCTGCGGAAACGGCGGGATCTTATGCGCGCCGTGGATCGGACACGGGGCATTGCGCCGGAAGATATTCTGCTCTTTGCCACGGTCCGCAACGAACTCATCCGCCTGCCTTACTTCCTGAAATACTACCGGGCCCTGGGCGTCGGGCATTTCCTGATCGTCGACAACGGCTCTACCGATGGCACGGCAGACTACCTTGCCGATCAGCCCGATGTCTCGCTCTGGCATACAAACGCAAGCTACAGGCGGTCCCGGTTCGGGGTGGACTGGATGAACTGGCTCTTGCGCCAGCATGGGCACGGGCACTGGTGCCTGACCGTCGATCCCGACGAGTTCTTCATTTACCCGTTCTGCGACACCCGACCACTTCCGGCGCTGACAGACTGGCTCCAGGCATCGGGTATTCGGTCTTT
>CAWUIX010000441.1:0-2726 GCA_963922395.1 uncultured Rhodobacterales bacterium
GCCCATCTGGAGGCGCTGGACAGTATCCCAAGTTACGCGGCCTGGGTTCTGGACGAGCTGACGGCCCGTGGGATCGGGGCATTCCACCTCATTGGTCATTCGATGGGGGGAATGGTCGCGCAGGAGATGGTGGCCCGCGCGCCCGATCGGGTCGATCGACTGGTTCTTTATGGAACAGGGGCGTCCGGTGCTCTGCCAGGCCGGTTTGAGCCGATCGGGACGTCAAAACATCGGGCGCATGAGGACGGATCACAGGCCACGGCGCGACGGATTGCGGCCACCTGGTTTCTCAACCAACAGGAGGCCGAGGCCTACGAAGAATGCGCGGCGATTGCCGAGCAGAGCAGCCTGCAGGCGATCCTGACCGGTCTCGATGCGATGCAGGACTGGAGCGGTGTGGACCGGCTGGGCGATATCCGGACAAAGACGCTGGTCGTTTGGGGCGACCACGACCGGACCTATCCTTGGAGCCAGACGGAGCATCTGTGGCAATCTATTTCGGGGGCCAGCCTGGCGGTCATTCCGGACAGTGCGCACGCAACGCATCTGGAGAAGCCGCACCTGTTTAACTCCGTGGTGCAGGAGTTTATCGGGGCTTAGGGTGGGGTGTCTTTTCTGCGGGGAAAGGCGGGGCTCCAGTGATGGTTTTTGGATTTCGAGTGGAACAGCCGCGCGGCGAACGACCGCTCGGAGCCCAGAGCGGTCATCCAACAACAAAACCAAGATTATAGGATCATTCCGATTTGCGCAGGTCCTGTTTTGGCCTAGGCGAGCCTACCATCGCCAGGCAGCGCCTAGTCGCCAAACTTTCAACAACGAAAGCACCACCTCAGACAGCGGCCTTGGCCGGCGAGATCCAATAGGCGGTCACTCCTTTTTGTGCATTCGTTTGGTGAAGCTCGCGCTAGAGGATTCTCTTTATCGTTCCAGGTATGCCGCTGACAACGGCGCGATCGGGAACGTCACGACCAACTATGGACCCGCCGGAGATGACGGCCTCCCGCCCAATTGTTGTTCCGTGAAGAATGATGGCATGAGCCTTTATGCCGGCCCCAGCTTTGATTGTAACCGGCCCTTTTGCGACAAGACGCGACAACCGTTTTTCGAGAAAAGCGTTTCCGTTGAAAGCATTGTGGGTAAGGATGGTTACGCCGGGGCCAAGACTCACACCGTCCTCCAGCGTGATTTTCTCCGTCAGATCTAACCAATTGTTGCCGTTGAATGCCACGTTCGCGGCGATCTCGAGATTGTGAAGATAACCGTGTTCGGCCATGTGGAGCGTAATGGGCGCGGGAAGGCGAACATTGTCCCCGCTGACCTTCGCGCCAAAGGCGCGGAGCAGACGAATATTGGTTCCCTGATCGTACAGAAGAACTCTGGGAGGACCGTCGATTGAGTGCCAGCAGAGCAGGATCCCGAACCTGATACCCAGAAAAAGGCGTCTGAGAAGCATCATCGTCTTTGACTGCTTGTGTCTGAGCTTATGTGCGGCGCTTTGAGAATTATCGCTCCGGCGCATATTGCCTCCTACGCTTCCAACCTGCGCGCATGATTTGCCGCCCGCGTTCGACGACACCATCATCCATACCGCAACTTTCGGGCGTAGAATGCCTCGGCAAATCCGCTGGATGAATGGCATTCAAGGCCCCGAAGCCGCATCAATCCGCGGAAAGTGAGATCGTCAAACCATTGCTTTTCCGCCTGGGAGGCGAAGCATGATGTGAGCGTCTCTATCTTTGCATCGGTATCTTCATGGCTGGCCGGAACGAACATGTTCGGTGAACCCAATCCGCCGTCCCATTTCGGTATCTCGTATTCGAGGATCGTCTGGCTGCGGAACGTGTTCCACGTGGCCTCCGACAGCGAACGATGGTCCTGATGCAGGTCTTCCGCGTAGTGCGTGAGCACTAGATCTGGATTGAGGTCCTTCAGGCTTTCTAGCGATTTCTTGATGTTGGGCAGAACTGAGGGAAACAGTCCGTCGGGAAACTCTCGCAGCACAATCTCCGACTGCCCCGCTCCCTTCAAGAAGCGTTCTGCACTCGTCCTCGCCTCGTCGGCGCGCACGCCTTCTGCAGAACATACCATCCAAACGACCCGCACGTCCGGATTTTCACGGATCAGCCGCAACAGCGTAGCGCCCGCTCCTATCTCGATATCGTCGCTGTGTGCGCCGATACAGAGAATGGTCTTCAGGCGGTCAAAAAGGATGCCTCGCATCGATCGAGCTCCTTCCAGATCTGCCACGGAGTGTTGCCCTCTCGAACCATTTCATCGAGGGCCTGCTTTTCTTTAAACGTGTCCATGCATGTCCAGAAACCGTCAAATTGATGGGCGTAGAGTCGCCCCTCCCCGATCAGCCTGTGAAAACCCTCCACAACGAGTTCCTCGCCTTCGTAGAGTTTGTCGAAGATCTCGTTGCGCAGAGCGAGGTAGCCGCCGTTCATCTTCAGACCCGAACTCTTGAGTTCGGCAATGCCGTCTACGGTGCCCTGTTCGTCCATGGATACGACATGGAACGAATAGGGCGGTGTGACGCAAGTGAACCCGGCGACCGCGTTGGTATTCGAGAAATCCGCGATCATCGTGTTGAGGTTCAGATCCGTCAGCACGTCGGCGTAGTTGGCAAGGAACATCTCGTATCCGTCGAGGTACTTCCGAACCCGCAGTAAACGGCCTCCGATATTGGGGTGCAGGCCGGGCTCGGCGCATGTGATCTGCCAGTT
>CAWUIX010000442.1:0-2720 GCA_963922395.1 uncultured Rhodobacterales bacterium
CCGTTCCGCCAGGATGGCTGGCCGCGCCGTAATGTTCAGGACAACAAAGTTCGGAAAGATCGCCTGCCCGTCCTCAAGAACCTTCCGCGACAGGTTCACGATGCCAGTTTCCCCGCCCTGAACCCGCGTCAGCGCCGCCTTGGGAATGCCGTAGAACAAACCGTGCGCTCCCCAGGACAGGCAAAACGCGCCCGCAGCCCGCTGAACCTCAAATGCGTCGACATCCACGCTCTCGAACGCCTCGGTCTCTGGATCAGGGGGCCGCGTGATCACGCGGCGCACCACAAACCAGTCAGGGCGCGCTACGGAAAGTCCCGCAATCACGCTATCCTTGCCCGCCCCCGATGGGCCGACCACAGCGATCATGCGACCAGGGGCTGTCACGCCGCCGCATCCAGAAACGCCGACACATCCACCTCGCGGTCACACACCTCGTCGCGCGCCGCCTGATCGTGAAAGATCCCGATGATCGCCGCGCCCCGCGCCTTCGCCGCATGGATCAGGCCCAAGACAACTTCGCGGTTCCGCGCATCGAGGCTCGCCGTGGGTTCGTCCAGCAAGAGCGCCGGATAGGGATGCGCAAACCCCCGCGCAATGTTCACGCGCTGCTGCTCCCCCCCGGAAAACGTCGTTGGCGACAGGGACCAGAGCGCTTCGGGAATATTGACCTTCGCCAAAATCTCCCGCGCCCGGTCGCGCGCGGCCTCTTCCTCGACCCCGTTTTCCATAAGGGGTTCGGCCACGACATCGATCGCCGGAACACGGGGCAGAACCCGGAGGAACTGACTGACATAGCCAAGGGTCGAACGGCGCAAACTCAGGATCTCGCGCGGCTCGGCCCGGGCAACGTCAACGCCCCCCACATGGATCCGCCCCGATCCCGCCAAGTAATTCCCATAGATCATTCGCATCAGCGTGGATTTGCCGGCTCCGGATGGCCCAACAAGCGCCACGCACTCGCCAGGCGTCACGCTCAGCGCGGCATCCCGCATCACTTCGATCACTGCCCCGCCCTGCGTGTGCAGCGTGAAGGTCTTTGAGACGCCCGAAAGTTCAATGAGGCTGGTCATGTCACACCTGCAAAACCGAAGAGACAAGAAGCTGGGTGTAGGGATGCTGCGGATCGTCGAGCACCTGATCGGTCAGGCCGGTCTCAACGACATGTCCGTCCTTCATCACCATAAGCCGATCCGCCAGAAGCCGGACAACCGCCAGATCGTGGGTCACCACAATCGCTGACAGCCCCATCCGCCGCACAAGACCACGCAAGAGATCCAGAAGCCGCGCCTGCACACTGACATCGAGGCCGCCCGTGGGCTCATCCATGAACACAAGCCGTGGCCCCGTCACAAGGTTCCGCGCGATCTGCAACCGCTGCTGCATCCCGCCCGAAAATGTCGAGGGCCGGTCATCAATCCGCGTCTCGGAAATCTCGACCCGGTCCAGCCAGTCCAAGGCCGCGCCCCGGATATCGCCGTAGTGCCGTGCCCCAACAGCCATCAGCCGTTCGCCCACGTTCCCACCGGCAGAGACTCCCATCCGGAGCCCGTCGCGCGGGTTCTGATGCACAAAGGCCCAGTCGGTCCGCCCCAGCATCCGCCGCTCCGGCTCTGACATGGTCAGCGTATCGCGCGGGCCATCGCTGCGTGTGTCAAAGATCACCTGCCCCGCATCCGGCGCAAGCTGCCCCGACAGGCAGGACAGAAGCGTTGATTTGCCTGACCCGCTTTCGCCCACCACACCCAGAACCTCGCCAGGCCAGAGGTCGAAACTGACATCGGCACAGCCCAAGGTCCGCCCGTAATGCTTTGTGATGTCCTTTACGGACAGAAGGGGAACCGTCATCTCAAACCTCTTCCACTTGTCCTTCCGCGTGGAACCGGCCCCGATGCCCTGCCGCCCGCCGGGCCGCGCAATAGTCGGAATCGGAACACACGAAGAGGCGACCGCCTTTGTCATCCGTGATCACCTCATCGAGGTAGCTGTCCTCGGCCCCGCAAAGGCCGCAAGGATGGTCCGCCTTCGACGGATCAAAGGGGTGATCGTCAAAATCGAGGCTCACCACCTTGGTCCAGGGCGGCACGGCATAGATGCGCTGCTCGCGTCCTGCGCCAAACAGCTGGATCGCCGCCATCTCCATCTTCGGGTTGTCAAACTTCGGGATGGGCGAGGGGTCCATCACATAGCGATCCTCGACCTTCACCGGATAGGCATAGGCGGTCGCAATGTGCCCGTGACGGCTGATATCCTCGTAAAGCTTCACATGCATCAGACCGTAATCTTCCAGCGCGTGCATCTTCCGCGTCTCGGTCTCGCGCGGCTCCAGAAACCGCAAGGGCTCCGGGATCGGGACCTGATAAACAAGGATCTGATCCTCGGTCAGCTCATCTTCCGGAATGCGGTGCCGGGTCTGGATCACTGTGGCTTCGGCCGTGTGCTCCGTGGTCTCGACCTCGGCGGTCTTCTCAAAGAACTTGCGGATCGACACCGCGTTCGTTGTGTCATCCGCGCCCTGATCGATGACCTTCAGCGTATCCTCCGGCGTCAGCGTCGCCGCCGACACCTGCACGCCACCCGTGCCCCAGCCATAGGGCATCGGCATCTCGCGGCTTGCGAACGGCACCTGATAGCCGGGGATCGCGACCCCTTTCAGGATCGCCCGCCGGATCATCCGCTTTGTTTGCTCGTCGAGATAAGCGAAATTGTATGCATCATCTTTC
>CAWUIX010000443.1:0-2709 GCA_963922395.1 uncultured Rhodobacterales bacterium
TGTCCAATTTTGCGCTTCCCGCTCGATGTCAGAATGAGTGATGCCATGTGGTACATTGATCTAGCGGCGCTGCTCCGTTGCCGCTGGGTGGCTTACTCGCTGTGAACGCCCAAGAGCAGTTTTTTTGGATCCCCTTCAGACTGACGGATTAGATAGATGAGATACGGTGCTAAGAAGAGAATGCCCAAAGGCGGTGCGAGTACTCCGAGTGCGATGCTGGAACCTGTGAATCCACCCCGCCATGCCATCCAGACACCCGACAAGATCAGGTAAGTGGTGAAGTCAACGTTGAACTGTCCTTGCCAGGTGAGTGCGAAGATCGGTCCGAAGAAATGCGGCAGGAGGTTCCATCCGTCGTTCGCAACGGCGGCGATGGTGAACAAGACGATCACAACCGTAATCGCAATGAGGAGCAGGCGAAATTGTGCCATGGTGCTATTCTTTCTCGTCAAGCGGTGCTTTGAGCCGGTCGCCACATCGGGCCGACCAGAATGACCAGAACGAGGATGTTCCAGACCGCGTTCTCCGAATTGCCCGAGGTGATCGACCCGGAGCTGTCTACAAGGAACCAGCCGAGCAGTCCCGCAAAGACGGTCTTGCGGCAGTGCTCGCCGTCGAGGTCGTAGAGCCACAGCGATACGCAGAACATCGTCACGCCCCAGCCGGTGAGGAAGCCGCCGGACAGCGCAGACAAGAACCATATCTCGCGCGACTCGTATGACGGGAAGCCGTCCAAGGGCCACGACAGCAGGTCGAGGCCCCACCTCAATGGCTCGTTGGTCGCGGGCATCGTGCCGAAGAAGCCCAGTATTCCAAACCCTATAAGTACTGCGCCCGAGAATTTCATCCAGAACTTGTGTGCTGCGTGGCCGAACATGTCTTGCACTCTCCATTTGCGCTTCGCCCCTTTGCTAAGAAGCCCGAGGGGCCTCTGCAATTACCTTGGAGGTAAGTGACAGTTCAGGATGCGGCGTATAGCTTCCGGACATGCAAACCTTCCCCGACGCATTGCGCCATTGGCGAAATCTCCGGCGCTTCTCACAACTCGACCTGGCAAACGAGGCGGGCATTTCCTCTCGCCATCTGTCATTTCTCGAGACGGGCCGGGCGCGGCCCAGTCGCGAGATGGTCGTGCGGCTTGGTGAGACGCTCGAAGTACCGCTGGAGGCCCGGAACGAGATGCTGACGGCTGCCGGATTTGCCTCGCGGTATCGGTCTGCGGATTGGACCGCCGAAGAGATGGACCCGGTTCGGGCCGCGATTGAAAAGACGCTCGCCAATCACATGCCCATGCCCGGCCTCGCCGTTGATCGCCTTTGGACGATCCGCATCGCCAACCCTGCCGCACTGGCGCTCTACTCGCCGTTCGGGATCGGTGTCGGCGACAGCCTGCTGGGCCTGATGGTATCCGACACGCTTCCCTCCTTGGTTGAGAACTGGCCCGAGGTCGCCCATAACGCCGCGAAGCGGCTCCGAACCGAGAGCGCCGCTGAAGGCGGCATTCCGGAGTTTGGTCCGGTCATCGCGCACCTTGAGAAAGCTCCCAAACCGATTGAAGCCGCCCGGACACCGGTCATTCCGACGGTCTTGGTTCAAAGCGATCAAAGGCTATCTTTATTCGCGACAATTGCTCAATTCGGAACGCCTGAAGACGTAGCGCTCGGCTCGCTGAAGATCGAACTTTACTTCCCTATGGACGTGGAAACAGAGCAGGTTTTCAAAGCATTGGCGAAGGGCGCGACCGCTCAGCCTGCAGTGTGACCTATGACCGCTTCCTGTGTATCGCAGCAATTCGGGCGAAGTGCAGCATTTGGTTGGCTAGGGCTCACTGCCGCCATCGGAACACTCGCAGCATCTTGCAGCCATGCCCGGATCGCTTCGAAGTGAACGGCCCAAAGCGGACACCCAGCAGGCATTCTTGATGCTGCAGTCGCAGCCCACTTTCCTGACGTTCGCTGCGTGCACGAAATCCAAGGCTGCTCGAACTCACAGTCCGCGAACAAAGTGGCCACGGGGATTTGCCTCTCCGACGTCGGCTTTCGCGAAGCGGAGATGCCCACTACATCGGCTGCCGCTTCAACGGCGTGCTAGTTCTTACGAGGTGCTGCCATCATGGTCTTGGTTCGTCCTGGGACGAATTCCTGGATCAGCGGAGAAATTGAAGCGTATTTCGAACGACCCATTTGGGGCTCACCAACGTGATGTAATGGTCAGTATTCGGAGCGGTCATCGCCTGGACCGTTGGAGCGACCTGACCCAGGCGCCGAACGGCACGCACAGCCGAGTAAGTCCTTTCGTGCTCGCCGACCAAAAACAGCGTTGGAACTTGAAGGTTTCCCCAATCAGCGTCGGTCAGCCGCGTCGGGGGCACGAATTTCCTTTTTTCGAAGCATCTCCGCGCGAGCAGGTCCTCTTCAACCATCTCGTCTACTCGCGCGCGGGTCTGGCCGTCTTTCACAGCATCGGGCCCATACCAGTGGAAGTAGTTTCTGGCGACGAATCTGTAGGGCAGGAAATAGTAGAGAATGGCCCGCGCCAGCATGATGGGACCTGGCGATAGCACTGTCGACGAAGGTGCAAGCAAAACCAGCCGCTCGATCCGCCCGGGATGGGCCAGGGCGTACAGAGCGGACTGCCAAGCACCGTAGGAATATCCAATCAGGCTCAACCGATCCAGCCCCAGCCCATCAAAGACCGCATCAAGCCAAT